>CAWUJC010000359.1:0-3940 GCA_963922355.1 uncultured bacterium
AAGCGGGTGCGGTTGCGGCCTTGGTTTCAGAACTTCCCGAAGGCGATTTTCCGGCAGATTTCGGCGTCATCAAAGTGGCCGACACGCTGGTGGGTCTTCAGACTCTTGCGGGCGCTTACCGTCGCCGCATGAGCACGAAGACCGTGGGTGTGACGGGGAGCTCGGGCAAGACCAGCACCAAAGAAATGATCGCGAGTGTGCTGCGGCAGAAGTTCGCCACGCGCGCAACGGAAGGAAATCTCAATAACCACATCGGCGTTCCGCTCACCCTACTCTCCCTCGAAGAAGGTGATGCCTGGGGCGTGATCGAGATGGGCATGAATCATCCGGGCGAAATCCCGCCGTTGGCCCGCATGGCGGCTCCGGAGATTGGCGTGGTGACCAACATTGGCACCGCCCACATCGAGTACTTCGAGAACCAGCAGGGCATTGCGCACGAAAAGAGCGAGCTCATCCACGCGTTGCCTGAAACCGGCTTGGCCATCTACCCAGCCACGGACAAGTTTGCCGACTACCTCGCCACGCGGACCGTTGCTCGCCAAGTCACGGTCGGGGACGGTGGGCGCTGGTCGGCCGAGAACATCGACGTGACGGCCGAAGGCATCGTCTTTGACCTGACCGGGCCGGATGGCGCTGCTCAGGTGAAGCTCCCGCTCTTCAGCCGCCCGATGGTGACCAACGCCTTGCTTGCCGCTGCCGTGGGCGAGGAGGCCGGTTTGAGCCTCGAAGAAATTGCCGCTGGTCTTTCTAGCGTTGAGCTTCCGGGGCAGCGCATGAAGGTGAGCAAGCTGGCCGATGGCCGCTGGATCATCAACGACGCGTACAACGCGAACGCAGATTCGATGCGCGCGTCTCTTCAGGCACTCAAAGAAATCCCCTCCGGCGGACGCAAGGTGGCTTTGCTCGGTTCGATGGGCGAACTAGGCGAACGCTCTGCGGAACTCCACCAGCAGGTGGGCACAGCGGCCGCCGAGTGCGGCATCGAGTTCCTGCTCCTTATGGGCCCGGGCGCAGATGACATGCGCACCGGGGCGCTCGAAGCCGGTCTGCCCGAGGGCAACCTGGCGCTGGCGGCGGATCACGCCGAGGCGCTGGCAACCCTGTCACAAGGATTTAACACAACCGGCGATTGTCTCCTGGTCAAGGGGTCGCGATTTATGAAGCTGGAACAAATCGTGAGCCAACTCGAAAGCCAAAACTAGAAACCACCATGCTTTACTATCTTCATCATCTCCAAGACCTGAGCGACTTTACCGGACCGTTACGTCTCTTCGAATTCATGACCTTCCGCGCCGTCGGTGCGGCCGCGACGGCCCTGATCTTGAGTCTGTTTCTCGGGCCGCTTGCGATCCGTTTGCTGACTCGTCTGAAGCTGGGCCAACCGCTTCGCACCAAGGAAGAAGTGAACAAACTCGCCGATTTGCACGGCGGCAAGCGCGGCACCCCGACCATGGGTGGCTTACTCGTTATCGGTGCGGTGGTGTTTAGTTCACTCCTCTGGGCCGACCTCGGGAATGCGTACATTTGGGTCGCGATCGTCGCGATTCTTTGGCTCGGCGGTCTCGGGTTCTGGGATGATTACACGAAGGTCGCGCTGAAGAATTCTGCCGGTATCTCCGGTAAGGCCAAGCTGGCCGGTCAGCTCATCCTGGCCGTGGCGGTGACGCTTTACCTCTACTTCCACCCAGATGTGCAGGGGCAGTTCGGCCAGTTCCATGTCCCCTTCATTAAGGAGTCGCTCTTCCAGATGCCGATTTTCGTCGCGATCATCTTTTATGCGGTCGTGATCATGGGCACCTCCAATGCGGTGAACTTGACCGACGGTCTCGACGGGCTGGCCATTGGCTGCACCTGCTCAGTGGCGGTGGTGTACGCGGTCTTCTGCTACGTAACGGGTTCCGAAATGCTCGCTACCTACCTGCAGCTGCCGTACGTACCGGGCGCAGACGAGGTGAGCATCTTCATGGCCTCGCTCTTCGGCGCGGGGTTGGGCTTCCTTTGGTACAACTGCCATCCGGCCAAAGTCTTTATGGGGGACACTGGCTCGCTCTCGATCGGCGGTGCCATTGCTGTGGTCGCGATCATCGTGCATCAGGAAATCCTTCTGGTTCTAGCCGGCGGTGTCTTCGTGATGGAAGCCGGCTCCGTGATGCTCCAGGTGTTCTGGTTCAAGACGCGTAAGAAGCGCCTCTTCGCCATGTCGCCCATCCACCACCACTTTGAATTGAAAGGCTGGAACGAATCCACCGTGACGATCCGCTTCTGGATCCTCGGGATTCTCTTCGCGCTGCTGGCGCTCTCCACTCTCAAGATTCGCTAACGATGAATTTGCCAACTCAAACGAATGGAACTCAACGGAAAGAAAGTGGCCGTCCTCGGCCTCGGCATTAGCGGCATGCAAGCGGCACGTTTCATGGCAGCAAAGGGAGCTGACGTCCTCGTCCGGGACGAAGGCGATTCCCCGCGTCTGCGCGAACGTGCCCTTGAGCTGGCCGAGTTTGGTGTTCGCACGGAGCTAGGCGACGAAGTCGGCGCCGGGGTCGCGTTTGATCTGGTGGTGCTCAGCCCCGGCATTCCGCTTTCCAAGCCACTGGTCCGTGGTTTCTCCGATGCTCACGTTCCGGTGATCGGCGAACTCGAATTGGCCGCCCAGTATTGCGCTTGCCCGATGGTAGCCGTCACCGGTACCAACGGGAAGACCACCACTACCGAACTGATCGCCGCTGCCCTGCGCGAAGCGGGTCGTGAGATCGACGTGGCGGGCAATATCGGCACGGCCTTTACCGAAGCGGTCAAGAATAGCGCGGACCTCGACGCCATGGTGCTGGAGGTCAGTTCCTTCCAATTGGAGACAACCGCAGAGTTTCGCCCGGCGGTGAGTGTGATGCTCAACCTGACGCCGGACCACCTGGACCACCACGCTTCGATGGAAGAGTACCGCGCGGCCAAGCTGCGCATCTTTGCCCACCAGACAGCCGAGGATGTTGCGGTGGTCAACGCAGCTTTCGGTCTACCGGAAGATTTAAAGCCGCAGCTCAAGACCTTCAGCGCCTACGGCGTTCCGGCCGATTACACTTTCGCGAACGGCACCCTCTACGCGCACGGCGAGCCGGTGATGGAGCTGGCCGAGACCAATCTGTTTGGCCTCCATAACGCCGAGAATTTGCTGGCCGCTCTGGCTGCCGTGGAAGCGATGGACGTGGATCGCGCTGCCGCCATCCGCGCCTTCAAGATCTATCGCCCTCAACCGCATCGCTGTGAGCCGGTGGGCGAGCTAAACGGCGTGCGTTACCTGAATGATTCCAAAGCCACCAACATTGATGCACTCGAGAAGGCGCTGTTCTCCATGACGCAGCCGGTCGTTCTCATCGCCGGAGGGAAGGACAAGGGCCTGGACTTTGGCGGCCTGACCGATCTGGTGGCCGAACGTTGTCGCACGGCGTTGGTGACGGGCCAGATGGGCCCGAAGCTTTACGAGCTCTGGAACGACGCTTTGCCGTGTGAGCTTTGTGACGATTTGGCCATGGCCGTGACGCGAGCCCAAGAAGTGGCTCAACCGGGCGACCTCGTCCTCTACTCGCCGGGGTGCTCGAGCTTCGACGCCTACGCCAATTACGCCGAACGCGGCAACCATTTTCGCCAGCTCGTGGCCGAGCGGCAGAACACTTAGAACCGGAAAACCAACAGAACACCCCCCAACCAAAGGAAATAAAATGGAAGAAGAAAACTACCAGGAGACCGGCGGCCTTCGGCTGATGACGGTCTTCATCGTTGTCCTGGTGCTGCACGTCATGGTCATTGGCGGCATCAGTGCTTATCACTACATGGCCAATAACGAGGGCATGGTCGCCGAAACCGAAGGCAGCTTTGACGAGTTGGCCGACGACTTCAGCGATGACTTCGGCCCGGAAATGGCCTCCACTCCCGCTCCGGCTCCCCA
>CAWUJC010000360.1:0-3940 GCA_963922355.1 uncultured bacterium
GCTTGTGCGGCCCGCTTGGCAGCGGCTTGCTGGGCTTGTGCTTCGGCCTGGGCCTGGCGGTCAGCAGCTTTCTGCTCACGGGTCACCTCGTCTTGGATTTCTTCCAAGAGATGGCCCGAAGGATCGATGGCTTTCAGGCGTTCGTCGAGCGGCGGATGGGTGGCCAAGGCGTTGAAGTTCACCGCCAGTCCTTCACCAAAGAACATGTGACTAGCTTCTTGGGCGTGGGCTTCTTTGATGCGCGAGCCGACCCCGGCAATCTTGGCCAGGGCACCAAGAATACCACGAGGATTGCGGGTAAACTGCACGGCCGAGGCATCGGCCAAAAACTCGCGTTGGCGGGAAATGGCGGCTTGGATCAACCGGCCAAAGAAGAGGCCAATCGAGCCCACCACCATCACGGCCAGACCGGCAAGCATGATGAACATGACCATGCCGTTGCCTTTGCTGTCGCGACGTCCACCGCCAAAGAGTTCCGCCCGCCAACCAATGCTCCAGGCCAGCCGGCCAATCACGGCTAGACCGAGGATGCCAGCCAGGTAGCCAATCAGGCGGGTGTTGAGTCGCATGTCTCCGTTCAGGATATGGCTGAATTCGTGGGCGATGACGCCCTGAAGCTCGTCGCGATTGAGCCGCTGCATACAGCCACGGGTGACGCCGATGGCCGCGTTGCTGGGGGTGTAACCAGCGGCAAAGGCATTGATCTCGTTTTCGTTATCGAGCACGTAAATTTCCGGGACTGGCGTGCCGGAGGCGATCGCCATTTCCTCGACGACATTGCGCAGCTTGCGCTCGTCGGCGTCGGCCGGTTCAGCACTTAGCAGGCGGCCGCCCAGTTCTACCGCCACGGCACCGCCGCCGCTGCTTAGTTGGGCGAGCTTCATCGCACTGCCGATGAAGACAACCACGCTGGTGCCACCTGCCACGTAGAGGAAGAGCCACGGGCTGAAGATGGTGGCGCGGATCTCTTCGTCCATTCCCGCCGGGACGTAGCCACTGCCGCCGGATTGGACCTCGTTGGCGTTCACATCCAGCAGAATGACCCCGAGGATGGTGAGGACGAGGTAGACGGCAAGGATCGTTCCGACCACCGCCAGGGCAAAATAGAAGAGCAGCAGGCCGGTGCGCTGGCGGGCTTGGTGCTGGGCTTCGAAAAAATCCATCGTCGGGCGCGTCTAGCTTTTGCTCTCTTCCAAGAAGGACTTGTATTGGAGGAGAAACGACCGGACCAACCCAAGAGACATCCGGGAAGCGACCTCTTGGCAAAAGCGGGGGAAATCAAGATGGGCGGTATGGTCAGCCCGGTCGGAGATGGTGCGCATGACGACAAAGGGGACGCCATGCTCGTGGGCGACCTGGGCCATGGCGGCACCTTCCATTTCGATTGCTTGGAGGTCGGGGATTTCCTGCCGTAGGGCCGCGACTTTCGCCACGTCCGCGACGAACTGATCGCCACTGGCGATGCTTCCTAAGACGGCTTTCGGCTCCAGAATACCAAATTCACGCCGGTACTCGCCGGGTACTTTATCGGCCAGTTCGTGGGCTAGAAAATGCTGGGCGCCTTCTAAGGCAAAGTTGGTCACGCGGGGGAGGGAGCTGAGGCTCACCACATCAAGGAACGGAATCTCAAACTTGGCGAAGTTGGGGAGCGGGCTGACGTCCATGTCGTGCTGGTAGAGGTTTTGCCCCACCACGACATCGCCGACGTTGAGCGCAGGATCAGCCGCCCCAGCCACACCCGTAAAAACCACCAGATCGCAGCCGAATTTTTCGATCATGGTCGTGGTGGTAATCGCAGCCGCGACTTTTCCCCAACGGGTAAAGGCGGCCGTGACGGGAAAGCCTTCCAACAGACCGGAGACGTACTCGCGGCCGGCCACTTCCGTGGAACTATCGACCGAAATAGCGCGGTCGACGAGTTTCGTCTCTTCGGGCATGGCACCCAAAAGGCCAATGCGTTTCGGCATTTGCGGGTTGGGGTCAGTACCGAAGAAGGAGCCGAACATGGCAGCAAGCAGTCAAGGCGCCACGGCTCCGCGGGGGAGCCGCGCTGCACGGATTAGTTGAAGGAGACCTTGGGGGCTTCCTTTTCTTCGGCGTTCTCGATTTCGAACATCTGGGCTTCGTTGAAGTTGAAGGTGCCCGCGATGATGTTGCTCGGGAAGACTTCGCGCGCCGTGTTGAAGGTCATCACGGAATCGTTGTAACTCTGACGGGCGAAGGCGACCTTGTTTTCCGTGGAGGTCAGCTCTTCGGAAAGCTGCATCATGTTTTGGTTGGCTTTCAGGTCCGGGTAAGCTTCGGACAGGGCGAAGAACTTGCCCAGGGCACCGGTCAGGCCGGTTTCTGCCGCGATCAGGCCCTTCATGGCATCGGCATCACCGGGGTTGGCAGCGGCTTTTTGATTGGCGCTGGCGGCACCGTTGCGTGCTTGGATGACTTCTTCGAGGGTGCCGCGCTCGTGGGCCATGTAGCCCTTGGCGGTTTCAACCAGATTGGGAATTAGGTCATAGCGGCGCTTGAGCTGAACGTCGATTTGCGCGTAGGCGTTCTTGTAGCGGTTACGCAAGGTGACGAGATTATTGTAGACGCTGACGACGAATAACAGGATCAGGCCGATAATCACGGCCACGACGATTAAGGTAATGATGACGGCAGTCATGGGGTCCCCGGGGTTGAGTGTTCTCGAATTTCCATCCTAAGTGTTCGCTCGCCGGGGGCAGATTGCAAGTGGCAAGTCGGTCGACTGGTCTATTCCAGCCAGCGGCGGCGTTCGGGCGGGTGGACGATGGCCCGGACCCGTCCGAAGAAAATCTCGCCCGGCACGGGGCCGAAATGGCGACTGTCGATTTTGGGCCGGTCGGGGAATTCCGCCTGGCTGTTGTCGTGGAGGACGAAGTACTCGTTGGGCCCGAGAAGCACTTCGTCCTCCAGGCTACCCAATACCGGGGGGTGATAGATGGGGTGAGCAAGGCGCGAAAAGCTGGGCGGGGTGTAGCCGTCTTCTCCCGAGCTGAGGCGGGCAAAAATCTCGGGTTTCGTCAGGCGCTGCCCGTTGATCAGGATGTAGGGCGGATCGAGGCGGACGCGCTCGCCCGGCAGGCCCACGATGCGCTTGGCCATGACGAGGTTCTCGTCAGACTGGATGCTCGGGATGTCTTGCGAGCCGAAGACCACAATTTCGCCCCGCTGCGGCGGGCGAATCCGGTGGCTAAGTCGCTCCATCAACACGATGTCGTCGGGCCGGAGCCAGTCGCCTTGCGAGTTGGTGATGTGAGCCTGCAGGATCGGTTCCATGCTGTTGGTATTCATTGCAAAGAAGGCCCCCCAGCCTCGAATTTGCTGGTAGCTAAAATAGGAGAGGGTGCCGCCCACCAGCATGAGGAGGACGAGTCGCCCAGGTTGGGAGGAGGGCCGGGCCCGGGTGCTGGTCGCCAGCATGGTCAACCAGGCGAGAAGCCAGACGAGGCTGAGGGTGGCAAGGGGCCAGAACGGAAGGGGATTGAGGGAATCCCAAAGCCCGAGGAGAAGCAGCCAGCTGCCGGTCAAGGGCAGCATCCAAGCCAGGAAGCGTCGGGTCTGCCCTGCTAAGAAAAAAGCCCCGCCGCTGAGGAGCAACGAGGCCAACAAACACCAGCCGGGACGCTGGGAGGTGGGGGAGGCTTCCGGCACGGCCTAAACCTGCACCGGAAGTCGACGCCCTGCATCTCCAAAGTGTCGAGCTGGAGAAGCAGGGCGAGGGAAGGCGACTACTTGTCGTAGGGGTTGGGCACCCACTCGCCGCCGCGGCATTCCTTGAGGTAGTTCAAGCCACGGACTTGGCCGACCATCTCCAGTTCGCCCTTGTAGACGGGATCGTGGAAGCCTTCGATGTCGATCGAGCCTTGGAAGCCAATGAGGCGCAGCTCGGAGATGATGTCGCTCCAGTTGCTGTCGCCAA
>CAWUJC010000361.1:0-3931 GCA_963922355.1 uncultured bacterium
GGGCTCGTTGCGGAAGATACCTTGCACCGTCACGATGTATTCCCCGTCTTCTTCTAAAAGAGAGGCGACCGGCGTCACCAAAGACAACGGCCAAGAGACCTGAAGTTTGACAAAATCTTCCGCCACACCAGGCCCATCATTGGGATTTGACTCCGTCTCCTCGCTTCCGTCATCAGGGCCCGGCCAACTGGTGATCAGAATATCGCTGTCCTGCAGACTAATCAGACAGACATCGCGGAAGACCGCACGAATGGACTCATTCCGCGACATGATTTCTCCTGCTTCGTATTCGCTGGTCAGGTAAATGATGTCCCCGTCGGCATCTTCCGCCGGTTCCCCGTTTTGCATGAGGGGCTTTGCCCCGCCCGTGGTGGCAAAGCGACCGGCCACCTGCAGAGCATGGCGCATACTCGCCTCATAGAAATAAATCTGCGCGTAGTCGCACGTGGCGAGAAGGAGGAGCAGAAAAGGCCAAAGAATGAGGGAAAACTCAACAGTGCTCTGCCCGGTGCGGCGACGACGGAACCAAGCTGGACCTTGGGCCGAGCGGCAGGCAGATGTTTTCAGCTGCCGTACGTCAGCTTGCCCGGATTCGGGGCTGGGAGAGTCCATTACCGTCGGAGTCATCATAGATAGGGACGCAGGTCCTATGCCGGAGCCTTACTAGCGTTCTCCATCAACTGGATTCCGGCCGGCCCCAGAATGACGATAAACATGGAAGGGAAAATGAACAACACCAGGGGAATCATGATTTTCACCGGTGTTTTCATCGCCTTCTCTTCCGCGCGTTGACGACGCTTGATGCGCATGGCCTGGGCTTGAATCTTGATCACATCAACCAGGCTACCACCGAGCTTGGAGATGTAGTTGATCGCCGTGAGGAAGGACTTGAGATCATCCACCCCGGTGCGATCACCTAAGTCAGCCAACGCCTCCGAGCGGCTTTTACCCAGGCGAATTTCCCGCAGGGTTTGGTTCAGCTCATCGGTCAGCGGTCCGCGGGTCTTGTCGGCCACAATGGCGATAGCACCATCGAGCGCCATACCGGCTTCCACGCTAATGGAGATGAGATCGAGAGTGAAGGGCAGCGCCTTCTGGATTTCGTGGCGCCGCTTCATCGCCTTCCCCTCGACGATACCGAAAGGCAAGCGGTAGCCCAAGATGGCGGCAATCAGGATGATGGCCCAATCCTGGTTCGTGATCTCCGGCTTCATCGAAGCCATAATCAAAAAGAAGGTCGGCAGTGTCAGCAAGAGGAACCAGGAGAGGCTCGTAATCTGCAACGGCGACACTTTGCCCGCCATGCCAGCAGCAATGATTGATTTGCGGCAGGAATCCAGGCTGCCCTGAGGGGTGATGCCCTTGAAGAGGCCGGACATCTTGTCCGCCGCGGGCAGCACGGCACGTTCGATGAAGCTCTTGTTCATCTCCTCTTCGTCGCGGAGCGACTTCACGCCACTTTCCTGCGTGCGAAGGCCTTCCAAACGCTTACCGATGGTCGGCGCTTCCTTCGGTTTCATCCCGACAATCAGCAGCACAGCCGTCGCGGTGATGAGGAGGCAAAAAATGATAAAGATCGGGTCCATGGCTTTAATGTTGTGTCGTTATATTAACAGAATTGTCGCAATAAATTACACCTCAATGTCACAAATCTTATAAATCACAAAGCAACCCAGGAGCTGCATAAAGATACCAATGCCGAGCAGAGCCGGGCCGGTCCATCCGACGATCGGGCTGACCGTCCAGAGGCGCGCCATGTAGTCATAGTTAATGGTCGAAATGATAAAGCCCAAGCCAAAGGGCAGCAAACCCACGATCGCTCCCGAGAGCTTCCCCTGGGTGGTTAGCACTTTGATCTGGTTCGCAATTTGAATACGCTGGCGAATCATCGCGGCCACCTGCTCCATGATGTCGGCCAAATTACCACCCACCTGACGCTGGATGGAGAAGGCGCTCATTACGATTTTGAGGTCTTCACTTGGTACACGCTGCAGCATGTTGTCGAAGGCTTCTTCCACTGGGACGCCCAAGTTCGTTTCCTTCAGTAACTGGCGGAACTCCATGCCGATCGGATTCGGCGATTCCTTGGAGGCAATGTCTACGCCCTGGAGGAAAGTCTGACCGGCACGTAGCGAGTTGGTGATCAGCACGAGGAACTCAGCCAACTGGTTCACAAACTTGGCGATGCGCATGGAGCGCATGATCTTCATGATCGGGACGTGGATGATGAGCGCGATGGCCGCCGCACCTAAGGCATAGAGGATATTGGCGTAGTACCACTGCACCAGGAGGAAGGCCACGACGACCAAACCCGCTCTGAGGAGAAGCCATTCCCCCGTTTTTAACGGGATATCGCATTGGACCAACTCACGGTCGAGATTTTCCAGATAGGCCTGTCCCGTGAATTTCTGGAAAACCTTACGCGACTGCTGGTCGACCTTGCTTTTCTTGGATTCCTGCAACCCAAGTTCGATTTCCCGGGTGGCCGCATCCGTATTGGTGGTCAGCGTTTTCAGCTTTTCTTTCAGGTCCACCGTCGGGGCGGCCTTCTGTTGGCTGATGCCCATGACGGCCATCACAACGCAGCCGAGCAGTAACGCCGCAAAGAGGAGAAAGGTGATGCCCATAGGTATAATTTAGGTTGAATTGAGGTCGTTGTCGCGCCGGAATTCTACTCCATCTCCGGGTTGTTGTGGTGGAGAACGCTCTGGTAAATTTCGATCGGGATGTTCAGTTCGCTTGCCTCGAACTTACCGTGAATCTTCGGCACGATGCCCATCCCCTTGGTGATACCAATCAGCTTGCCGTCACCGCGGACGCCCGTCTGCTCGTACTTGAAGATATCCTGCAGCGTGACCACGTTACCTTCCATGCCTTGCACCTCGGTGATGTAGGTCACTTTACGGGAGCCGTCGTGCAAACGGCTGGCCTGGACGATGAGGTGAACGGCACCAGCAATCTGCTGGCGAATGGCCATCTGCGGCAGATCCATCCCGGCCATCATCACGAGGGTTTCCAGTCGAGAAATGCAGGCGCGCGGATCGTTCGAGTGCACCGTGGTCAAGGAGCCGTCGTGTCCCGTGTTCATGGCCTGAATCATATCCAGCGCCTCACCGGAGCGACACTCACCCACCACAATGCGGTCGGGACGCATTCGCAGGCAGTTCTTCACCAATTCGCGGATGGTGACTTGGCCCTTGCCTTCAATGTTCGGCGGTTTGCTTTCCAGACGCACGACGTGGTCCTGGATCAGGCTCAACTCCGCGGCATCCTCACAGGTGATGATGCGCTCCCCTTCCCCGATGAAGCCGGAAAGGGCGTTGAGCAACGTCGTCTTACCGGAACCGGTACCGCCAGAAATGATGATGTTGGCCGTTACTTCCACCGAAGCCTTGAGGAACATCGCCATGCTCTGCGAGAGCGCGCCGAACTCGATGAGCTTTTCCACCGTCAGCTTGTTCTTGCTGAACTTACGGATGGTAATGGTCGGGCCATCCAGGGCCAGCGGCGGGATGATCACGTTCACGCGACTGCCGTCCGGGAGACGGGCGTCGCAAAGCGGACTGGATTCATCCACACGACGACCCAGGGGCGAGAGAATCTTATCAATCACGCGGCGGCAGGACGGGACATCTACGAACTTAACCGGCGAGAGAGTAAGCTGTCCCTTCTGCTCGATGTAAATGTTCTCGTGACCGTTCACCATGATTTCCGTCACGGTGTCGTCCTTGAGCAACTGCTCCAAGGGACCGAAGCCGACCATTTCATCAATGATGTCGGAAAGCAGTTTGACGCGTAGCTGGCGACCAATCGGCACCTTGTCCGCCGTCAGGCGCTCGTCCACCAGTTGTTCAATGCGAGCTTTCAGCGCATTCTGGTTGCCGTCTTCGAGCAATTTGGGATCCAGCGACTGCACCAAGTAAGGCAGCAG
>CAWUJC010000362.1:0-3924 GCA_963922355.1 uncultured bacterium
GCAGCAGGGTATCCAAGTCCGCCTCCAGATCTTCCACCAAGGCCAGGAAGGCCCGACGATTGAGAAGATTTCCCCAAGGAACCTCTTCCAACTTACGCGAAGGCGGCAACCACGTGATCCGCAAGGTCACGCGCTCTACGCCCTCGCGTTGCACCAAGCGCAAGCGCTCTCGATAAATTTCTCCCATGTAGCAGGGGAAGGAATTCCAGCCGCTAAATTCGCGCCAAGCATCGAACTCCACAATCTGCGATCGATCGCCGTAGCCAATCATCGGGTGGGGCGGTAAATGCAGATGGAAATCGCCCGCGGTGTTCTTCACCGAAACCGCCACCTCCGGGTGAAGGCCGTCCGATATCCGGTCAAAGCCTCCTTCGTCTTCCATCTCACCCCAGCTCCGAAGCTGAAGCTCAACGTCATGCGCGGCGCAGACTTCCTGGGTCGTGTTGGTGAGCAGCTGGATCCGCTGCACCATGTCCAAGTCCGCGCAAAGCGGGCACTTGCATTCCAGGATCGAGACCTGCGTTTCGTTGGTGGTCAGTTGGATGATATCGATGCCGGGGACCGCTTCGAGAAACTCAGCCAACATGTCGCGATACAGTTGCCAGGTGAAGTCCCGGCCCGGACAGACACGTCCGCGACTTTCGCCTGCACCGCGGAGTTGATCCCCCAACTTATGGTAAACCTCATCCGCAAACGTGAATTGGTTGATGGAAAAACCGATCCGCAAGCCAAGTTGCGGAGCCTCCGCCAGGGCTTCATTCAACGCCTCACGAAAGCGTAAAACCGAAGCCCGCATCGGATGATCCGAGGGATAAATATCATATCCCTCGTAAGTCAAGAATTCGATCAGGGAACGACCGAAGACATGGTAGACCGTGCAACCATCCTCGGCCGCTTGGCGGAGTCTGGCCTGGAGGAGACGCTTCTCCGCCTCCAGCCGCTCGGGGTGAATTAATTCCCCGGTGGGAGAAAGCATTTCATAGAGGGCGAAGAAACTCTGATGGTCAACGAGCCCTACTTCTTGAATGCGGTGCGACACCATTGCTCTAGTAGACCCGTAAGCTCTCCACAACAAAAGCGGAAGCCGATGTTCCGTGGCACAACTGGCTAAATCACTGCTTACGGGTGGTGACGCCGGCTTGCCATTTTGCTCGCAGCACGACCTCTCGCGCTTCTTCCGGAATACCGTACTCATTGCGGACGAGTTGATTGACCACCAAATCCACCGCGGCTCGACCAATTCCCAGCTGGTTTGTTTTCATCCCCGACCAATCGGGGACATCCGGGCCCACGTTCAAGTGGACGACGCCCATCTCGTCCGGCACCTTCCAACCTGCTTCTTCGACCAACTGAACGGCTTCAAAGGATTGGGCAATCATCACCTCCGGCCGGTACTTCTTAAGCCATTGAAAAAGCTCCTTCCTGTTCATCGAAAGCTCATGCATGGGATAAGCTAAAACCGGGATGCGCTCCTTGGGTTCCACTTGTTGCTGCGCCACAATAAATCGCCCGGTGAACGCGTGATCCGTCACCCGGTCTGCCTGGTAAGGCATGGTAAACCCGATACGCCGATAGCCCAACTTGAGCAACTGTCGCCAACATTCCGAGATCCGGTGGGTGGAATCAATCGACACCCGGTGCAGCAGCGGACGCCAGCCATCGTGGTTGAAGGTCGAGAGAGCGAACTCCTTCCAGTCGAGCCGCATATGCTTCATCACGCCTGGAGGCGGAGCAATCACGACGCCACGAATGCCCCGATTCAGCATAATGTCGCTCAATCGGCGTTGGGTCATTCCCTTCTCCCGGGTCCAAAACTCATCAATCTTAAAGCCCAAATCATGGGCTCGCTGCTTCGCTCCCTGCAAAATCTCCATCAAGTGAGGGGCATTGCGCCAAGACGACTCCGTTCGGTTACTGTGGACCCAAGCCAAGGTGCCCGTGATCTGCTGCGGCGTCTCTTTCTGCCGCGCGCGCATGGCCAACGAGACCAAAGCATTGGGCCGATAGCCGTACTGCCGAGCGGTTTGCAGAACCTTCTGGCGGGTCGCTTCACTGACCCGCGAGTCATTGCGGAAGACGCGGCTCACCGTCATGTGCGAGACACCGGCCAATTCGGCTAGCTCCCGGCTGGTGGTGACCTTTTCCATGTTCCATGGAATATAGGAGCTGGCTGCAATTTAGCAATCCATCACCTGAGACATATCTGAGCGAGGCCCGGGCCCGCCCTACTCTTTCGGAGCTGGCGCCTCGGCCTGAGCCACCGGTGGCGTGGCGGGCGCTTCGAGCGACTTGCCGACACTCGCCATCTGCCAAAGGTAGAGAGAAGGCGGCATCGACCACGGGGCGGCGCGTTGTCCGTCGGCGGTAAAGATGTTGTCCTTGTTCTCGATCTCCCAGTCTCCCTCGTAGAACTTCTCCTTAGAGACGCCGTGGAAAGCATTTCCCATGAAGACATTGCCCTCACCTGGATCGCCTTCGGTCTTAACCGCGTAGCTGCCGTCTTCGATCGTAAAATCATTGCCCAGGAAGGTTGTTGTGGAAGTCTTGTCTCGCAGTACGACCGCGGCGAAAAGCCCATCGTACATAGCCCGAGCTTTCACCCGGTTGTAAACCACCTGCCAGCCTTCGGTCATGCCCCCCATCAAGACACCTGCCTTGTGCGTGGCAATCAGCTCATTGCCCCAGACGACATTGCGCGGCCCAGCAATGCCGTGCTGTCCGCCCGGCTTGACCACATACATGGCATAGCCGTAGCTTCCGCTGCCAGGTGACGCGATGACCTTGCTGTTCTCGATCAGGTTCTCGTAGGGATGAAAGGCATGGTACTGCAGGTCGCTGTTCTCAAAAGTGGAGTTGCGGATCACACTACCGTTGGTCTGCCCCTGGAAGTTCGGCGCGTGGCGTAGGCGCACGGTCGTGACGTTGTCCATCAGGCAATCCTGCGCCGTATCGCTCCAGCCCCCATAGTTACTTGAGCCGCCGCTGTTCGGATAGCGCCCGCCGTTAAAAAGGCTGTTGCGCTGCAAGCAGAACTTGGCCCCCGTGAAGACCGTCGGGTTGCGGCCACAATCCACGATCTCCACCTCATCCACCCAGCAGCCCCAGGCGTTCTGGAAGTAGACACCGTGCATCCACGTGTCCTTCATCTGCTTGAGGGTCATGTGCTCGATGCCGCAATTGCGTAGCGGTTCCATCCGACGGAGCTTGGGCTCGCTGTTGAGCGGACAAGGCAGGCGGACTGGCTGGCTCAGTTGGAAACGCTTGCCGTCCATGGCCACGATGCGGAAGAACTCCGTCGCGTAACGGTTGCGGTCCTCGGCCTTAAGCTTCGGCTTCTTGGCGCTGAGGCGGACGTAGTCACCCACCGCAAAACCGTCCGGCTTGAGCATGGTGATCCAGGTATCGCCGCGCTTAATGTCCTTCGCCACCTGCGTTTCGACGAAACGTTCTTCCGGTGGCCGCCAAGGCGCGGTAAACGAAACCATCGCATAAGAACCATAGGCCCGCGCGTCGTTGGGCATCTTGTCGTCGATGGTGACCTTGATTGTCTTCTCATCCTTGGTCCCGTCTTTCCATTCGGCAACGGCTTTGATCGTCGCTGGGCCCGGCTCCGGCTTTAACCGCCAAAAATGGTGGATGTAAGGAATGAGGTAACACTGCGGTGCGGCGTGGTTATTCTTTTCCTTGTCGTCTTCGACCAGCAACTCGCCATTGAGGTAGATGGCCAGTCGCTTGAGCTGGCGGGACTTATCCTTGGAGAGCATCTGGTGGTTCGGCCCCTCGGTCCAAAGATCGGCATAAAGGCCAGGATCGCCCGTGATGAGGATGTAGCCCTCGGGGTGAAGCTTGCCCCCGTCTTCTGGATAAACGATGTCCACCTTCGCCTTCTCGGGTTTGTAATGCAAGTCCAGCGTGGTGGTTTTC
>CAWUJC010000363.1:0-3899 GCA_963922355.1 uncultured bacterium
GGCGATCAGGGCGCGGACGGTTTCCATCACGTTACCGCCGGCCAGGTAATGGCTTTCGAGCTGGGCGGTGGAGACATCCAGACCGGAACGTACGGCCGCCACGCGGCTGTCCACGATCAACTTGCCGGGGATGCGTCGCACCCACATGCCGACGAGGTTGAAGAAACCGACCGGAGCGCCGGACATCCAGGCGCGCAGCCAGAGGAAGCCAAAGTTGAATAGCAAAATGGCTAGGATAAAGCAGATGACACCCGCGACTAAAATTAGTACGCCGGTAATAGTGGTCCATTCGCTCATGTGTCTGTCTTTCTCTTTCTTTTGGGTTGTTGGTTAAAGTCTTGGTGTCGTCCGTAAGTTGCTGTTTATATGGCCCGGACGACGACGCGGTTGCCTTCGACTTGGACGACACTCACTTCGGTGTCGCGGTCGAGGAGGCCGCTTTCGCTTTCCACGTCGTAGCGTTGCCCCTCTATCTCCACAATACCCGAAGGATGGCAGGGAGCAACGACCCGGCCGGTTTTTCCCTGGAGTTGGTTGAGTCGGGCGTTAAAGGAATCGTCGCCCACCTCATTGACGGAAAACTGTTGGCCGAGTTTCGACTTGGGGAAATAAGTGGCCCATAGCCAGAGGCCGATGCCCAGGATGCCCACTTCGGCCAGCAGGGCGTAGGCAGCGCCGTCGATCCCGTAGCTGGTGTAGGCGAAGCCAACCGCGAAAAGGAGCAGCACGACGCCGAGCGTACCCAGGATGCCGCCGGGCAAAAAGAGCTCCAGGATGATCGCTGCCGCGCCTCCCAAGATCAGTAATGCAATCCATTCCCAGCCCATAGTCTCTCGCTTACGTGAGCAGCAATATGCCTCGGGCGGGCCATTATGCAACCGGTTGGGCGGCGTCATCGGGCGCGACGACGATTTCCATGCCCTGCACTTGGGTGACTCTGACCTTGGTCCCTTTGGCAATCAGGCGACCGTCGCTGACGACATCGACCAGCTTGTCGCCAAAGCGGACCGAGCCGGAAGGGTGGAGAGGCGTCACCGCTACACCCGTGGCGCCAACCTCAAGTTTTTCACCGCCCGCGGGGGCTTCCGTTTCGCCTCGGCCCGAGCCAATGGTGTCCGCACCTTCGAAGCCGGTTTGGCGCACCACCTTGGGAGCCAGGGCCACAATCGTGCCGATGCCCAGGACGGTGAGGAGGAGGCTGATGCTCATATTGTAAACCGGGAGTTCCAGCATCTCCATCGTAGGGATGACGCTCTCGCCGGGGAAGCGGTCGATCATGGACCAAAGGAGCGCGCCGAGCATCAGCCCGGCGCCGAGCACGCCAAAGACGAGGAAACCGGGGAGGAGAAAGATTTCCACGGCCACCAGGAGGACGCCGAGGAAGAAGACGAGCATGGCTTCGTTGCCGCCCAGTCCGGCCACGTAATGGCCAAAGAAGAAGATGAGCAGGCAAACGATGGCGGCCGCGCCAAAGAGGCCAAAGCCTGGCGTCTGCATTTCGAGGTAGCCGAGGATGAGGCCGACGCTAAAGAGAACCGGGGCAATAAAGGTGATGTAGGTGGCAACTTTCTCGTAGCCAGTTGCTTCCACCTTCACGACGCGGGCATCTTCCCCGGCGATTTTTTCAATCAGTTCATCCACGGTAGCGACGGTTCCCTCGGAAAGTAACGGGGTGGGTGGCTTACCGTAGGTCTGAGCTGCTTCCGAGGCGGTAAGCGTGAGGATTTCTCCTTCCGGCTTGATCACGTCGTCACCAATTTTCAGTTCAATGGCGGGGTCGATCATCGCTTCGAAGACTTCAGGGCGATGGTCGTTAAACTCGGCGGTGGCACGGATTTTAGCCCGTAGCACGGAGTTGACCTTGAGTTGCATCGTCTCGGGGATGTCCTGCCCGCCGCCCATCACCGGCGCGGCGGCCCCCATCACGCCGTCGGGCGCAAAGTAGATGTGCTTGGTGGCGCAGGAGATAAAGCTGCCCGCGCTGATCGCGTCTTTGTTGACGTAGGTGTAGGTCTGGTCGTGCGGCTCAAACTTGCGCAGGAGGTCCATCATTTCTTCGGTGATGTCGACCCGTCCGCCCGGCGTGTTCATGTCGAGGATGAGCACGTCTGCCTGGGCGGTCTGCGCTTCTTTAATCCCGCGGCGGAAGTAGTAGAGCAGCGCTTCGCTGATTTGCTCGTCAATCCGCAGCACGTAGACCAGCTTGCCCTGGGGTTCCTCGGATTCTCCGGCTTTCTCCGCCGCTTCGCTTGCTTGGGCGGGGGCCTTCTTGTCCTGAACATCCTTCGGGATCGGCGGCGGCGCGAGCTGACCCAGGGCGGGGACGGCCAGAAGGCTGAAGAGGAAAAACAGGAATACGGTGGGCTTCACAGCGCTAACATGCTGTCGACTACGTGGCTTGTCGAGTGATTGGGGGTAATTTCTAAGTCTCCGCTCTTTGAACGAGCCAGACACCTTCTTCTCGATTCGGGGCAATTTCACCCGGGCCGATCTTGAAGCCATGCGAGGCGAGAAGCTCTTGCAGGCGACCGGGAGTGTAGCGGTAGCTGCGGAAGAGCTCGAGGCGCTCGCCGCTGTTCTGCCAAACGGCGGAGGCCTCGCAACAGAGGAGGCCACCCCGTTGCACGGGTCGCATTTTGTAACGTTCCAAGTTCATCTCATCTTCCCAGCCCCACTCGTAAAGCACGCGCAGGAGCCAGGTCCGCGTCTCGTCGTTGTCGTACTGCGGGAGGATTTTCTTGGTGGCGGTGATGTAAGCTTCCCGCTTCTCCGGTCGATCCTCCTTGCTCGGAACAGGCGCCAGATTCGCGCTCAACAGCAGGACGTCCTGGGGTCGGAGCAAGGCTTTTAGCCACGGTAAGAAAACCTCGGGTTCGAAGTTCGGCAGCAACCCAAAGGCGGTGATGAGGCGGGCGGGTTCTTGCTCGTTGCTGGCAAGCCAGGCCGCTAAGTCGCTCATGGCCAAGAGATCGCCCACCACGGGCTGGATGGCAGTAGGTCGCCACCGAGGGTCAAGTTGTCTGGCCTGCTGGGCACTCATCAGCGCTAGGGAGGGGGAGACGTCTTGCGGGGTGAAGCGCAGGGCCGGGTTGCCGTCTTCGGTCATGACTTGGAGGAGGTCCATGTCCTTGTGACTGCCGCCACAGCCCAGCGCCACGACGTGGGAGTTGCCCGCAAAGAAAGGAGTGGTTTGTTGGAAAAAGGATCGATACAGGCTTCGAGTCTCATCTTCCCCAAACGCGGGCGAATGCGCCTCGTGGACGTGGCGCCAGAGTTCCGCTTGGTGGGTGGAGAGGTAGTGGCAGGCGGGCGGAATGACGTTGGTGCGGCGAGCTTCGTCGCGCACCTTGGCTTGGTGCTCAAAGCCAGCGGAGGGGTGCATCCAGACGGGAGTCATGCGCCTAACTTTGCCTGCCTTCTTGTGTCTGGCGAGTCTTCTCCTAAGCTAAGGGCATGGCGTTTGTGCAGAAAACCGCATTGGTGACCGGGGCTGCTGGTGGGCTTGGAGCCGCGCTGGCCCGGCATCTGCAGCAAGCAGGTTATGCCGTGGCCCTGCATTATCGTTCGCGTCCGGACGAGGCCGCAGCGTTGGCCGCCGAGTTGAACCAAGCGGAAACTCCGGCCCAAGCTTTCCCGGCGGATTTGGGGCACGAATCCCAAGCGAAGGAACTCATCGAGTCCGTGCTGGGGTGGTCCGGGCGCTTGGATGTCCTGATCAATAACGCTGGGGTCTATCACGAAACGTCGCTGATGGAGTTGAGCGAGGCGCAGTGGCAGACGGGCCTGACCAGCACGGCCACCGCCGCTTTTTTCACCACGCGGGCGGCCTTGTCTGCCTTGCGGGCAGCGCCGGATGGACGCGTGATCATGATCGGAGACTCCAGCGCGGACCGCCCGAC
>CAWUJC010000364.1:0-3879 GCA_963922355.1 uncultured bacterium
TCATCGGCGCCGACGGATCGGCACCTGCGGCCGCGGCGGTCGCCGCATCCGGCGTGGGGGGTGGTGCTGTCGGATTTGCCATATCCGAAGGAAAAAGCGCGGCCAACCCGCTGTCAGCCGTCGGTACGGAAAACAAACTGTGCCGGATGAGCCAGCGGTTCTTGTCCGCATCATATTCCAGGATCGACGTGTACCGTCCCTGGAGAGCAAAGCTGCCCTGCGAGGTGACAAAGACCATCGAACACTGGCCGATCGTCCATGCCACGTCTCCTTTCACCCCGGCACTGGCGTGCAGGTATTGGCATTGAATTTCGTGCGAACCGGTCATCTGGCGACTCAAGGTGTTGTAGACACCTTGCACGCCCACCGAGACGTCATCTGCCGCCGGCCCCAGACAAACGATGTCATCGAGCGGGGCATAATGGGCCACCGCTGCATCCAAATCCCGCGCCGCAATCGCGGCAAAAAGGCTCGTCACCGCTGCCTCCACCTGTTGTTCAACACTCATGTCCGTGAACATACGCCCTGCCACGCGCAAGGCGACAGTAAAGTTAACTCCCGCGCGCCCCAAAGATCAACGACAGCGGCAGCGAAACAACCAAGGCCAGCAGGAAGGAAATCAACAGCAAGATTCCCGCTTGCTCGGAGGCGCTGCTGTAGCGATCCACCGTCACGAAATCCTCCGCCAGGTCGACCACGGATTGCGCCAATCCCGCCCACTGCGGGACGATTCCCTTCCAACCACAATAGAGAATTCCAAAGACGATCGGCGTAAAGATCATCTGGCAAAAGAAAAGGCAGGTCGTAAAGCTCATCGCGGGCTTACCTTAGCTGCAAGCAGCATGCCAGCTACCAAACAAAAAGCAACGCTAAGCCCGACGACGCCAGACCAAGAGAGAGGCAAGCGTCCCCCCCAAAAAGAGCGCCGTGCTGGGCTCCGGAATCACGATGATGCTATCGATCTGGCTTTCGTAGGCCGTCACGTCCGCATCAAAGTTGGCGAAACCGGTATCGCCCGAGGGATTAACCGGCAGGTCGGTCAACGCAACAACCGCGCTATGTACGCCAACAAGTTGAAGCTCGCCGTTCACGTCAATAAAGGTGGGCGAGCTGGAGTCGTCCACCTGATAGTGCGCCTCCTTACTAGAGACGTCGCTGTCCTGGTAGGTGCTGAGCATCCAGGTCGTGTCATTCAAACCACCAATCGAAATATTGGAATAAATGCCGGTGTATACCGTGTCCAACTCTTGCAGCCCAACTTGCTTATTGAAGGCTGGATTGTTCACCCGGTCGTTGCCGTAGACGAGCAACTCTTCCCCCGCCACGACGCCCGAGTAGAGATCGTAAAAGGCGATGGTGCCGGCGACGACTTCCGAGAGCGTGCCGATGTAGAGATCAGAATCGCTGGTGTCTGGGTTCTGAATGACGTCAATGCTTTCCACCGTGTAGTTGTACTGAAAGCCGTCAGAGCCGAGGAAAGAAATAGAGTCACCGACTTCGGCCGCAATATGGGTCGCACCAATGAATTGAGTGGGAGAGAGCATCGTCACGGAGATGCGGGACTCATCAAAACCAGCTCCCACGCTGGTGCGCCAGCCAACCCCGGACCAGTCAAAAGAGTCGTAGGCGAATGTCGGGTTTTGCGAAGGGCTTCCTCCCGCTCCTCCGCTAAAAGTACCCGGCGTAAACCGCTCATCCGATGTGGTTTGGCCGTTGATGAAAAGCGCCCAGGACGGCGAAACCATCGCCAGAAAAAGCGAAAGAAGAGTGACGTGCCGCAAGAAACGAGGGGGATGAGGCATAGGAAAGAGTATTTCAGGATACCGAAGAAAAGCAACCCATCACTTGTCATAGATTAGCGGCAAATGAGACTGCCAGAGCCCCGGTAATAGGTGCCTGACGTGATGTTTTAACCCAGGCGTAGCTACTCCGTTGCGACGCCCTGACGAAAAACGGCCTGCTTTGCCCTTGCCTACCAGCGGTTTGGAACTAGGCTACAGCTAACGGGGAGCTCGCGAGGGCTGAGAGGCGGTCAAGCACCGCGACCCGAAGAACCTGCACCGGATAATGCCGGCGAAGGGAGGCACTCGCCAACGTTTGGCTCTGCCTTGTTTTGCCCGCCGGTCGGTCTTTTCCCGTTAGCCACTGAGCGAAACTTAGCCCGATCTGATTATGAGCACGACTTCCAACGGTACGAACGGCACGACCGCCACCACCGACACCACCGCTAGCCACCTCAATGGCGCCACTGATTCCCACAAGGCCTTCGTGGATAAAGTCTCTCAACCGCTGCCGAATTCGAAGAAAATCCACATCGAGGGCGAACTGACGGGCGTCCGCGTGCCCTTCCGCGAAATTAAACAAAACCAAACCCGCGACTTCAATGGCAACCTGATCGACAACCCGCCGGTCCGCGTTTACGACACCTCTGGTCCTTACACCGACCCCGCCGCTGAGATCGACATCCGCCAAGGCCTCCCTGCGCTTCGCCAGGATTGGATCCTGGGCCGCAACGACACGGAGGAATACCAGGGCCGCCCAGTCCAGCCGCGCGACAACGGCTACCTGACCGAAGGCCACGCTGAGTTCGCCTCTAACCGCGAACGCTCCAATCGACTTGAGCCCTTCCCTGGCCTCAAGCGCGCTCCGCGCCGCTCGTCGAACGGCGAAAGCGTCACCCAAATTGCTTACGCGCGCCGCGGCATCATCACGCCGGAGATGGAGTACATCGCGATTCGCGAAAACCTGGGCCGCGCCACCGCGCTCGAAGAAGCGGCCAAAGCCAACGGCTCCCTTTCCCGCAACCACCCGCTCTTCCAGTTCCCAGGTCAAACCTGGGGCGCCAAAATCCCCCGTCAGATCACGCCGGAGTTCGTCCGCGACGAAGTGGCCGCGGGCCGCGCCATCATCCCCGCCAACGTCAACCACCCGGAAATCGAACCGATGATCATCGGCCGCAACTTCCGGGTGAAGATCAACGCCAACATCGGCAACAGCGCGGTCGCTTCTTCCATCGAAGAAGAAGTGGAAAAAATGACCTGGGCCACCCGCTGGGGTGCCGACACGGTGATGGACCTTTCCACCGGCAAGAACATCCACGAAACGCGGGAATGGATTCTGCGCAACTCGCCCGTTCCGATCGGTACCGTGCCCATCTACCAGGCGCTGGAGAAAGTGAACGGCAAGGCCGAAGACCTGACCTGGGAACTCTACCGCGACACGCTCATCGAACAGGCTGAGCAAGGTGTCGATTACTTTACCATCCACGCCGGCGTTCTGCTGCGCTACGTGCCGCTCACGGCCAAGCGCGTCACCGGCATCGTCAGCCGCGGCGGCTCCATCATGGCCAAGTGGTGCCTCTCGCACCACCAGGAAAGCTTCCTCTACACCCACTTCGAGGAGATTTGCGAAATCATGAAAGCCTACGACGTCAGCTTCTCGCTCGGCGACGGCCTGCGCCCCGGCTCCATCGCCGACGCCAACGATGAAGCCCAACTCGGCGAGTTGAAGACCCTCGGCGAACTGACCGAGATCGCTTGGAAGCACGATTGCCAGGTGATGATCGAAGGCCCCGGTCACGTGCCCATGCACCTGATCAAAGAGAACATGGACCTGGAACTCGAGCACTGCCACGAAGCGCCCTTCTACACTCTCGGGCCGCTGACGACGGACATCGCCCCAGGCTATGACCACATCACGTCTGGCATCGGCGCGGCGATGATCGGTTGGTACGGCACGGCCATGCTCTGCTACGTGACGCCGAAAGAGCATCTCGGTCTGCCGAACCGCGATGACGTGAAGTACGGTGTGATCACCTATAAAATCGCAGCGCATGCAGCGGACCTCGCGAAAGGGCATCCGGCTGCGCAGCTTCGCGAC
>CAWUJC010000365.1:0-3879 GCA_963922355.1 uncultured bacterium
AGACGTGTGCTCTTCCGATCTCCAGAAGTCCTTTGCATCTACATGAGAACCAACAAGCTCAGATCGCGTGACGTCTTGGGTAACATGAACTTCAAACCTGAATCGCCCTCCACTTGCATAGAACACCCCGCGTCCCTCTAGGCTAATGTTTGGGCCAGTAATAAGGATATCGTCTACTCTAAGCCTTTGTCCTTCCTTTATTCTGTCGATCAGTTGAGTGCGATTCATGTTTCAAGGGCAACTCATTTGAAACTGAATTTCGAGGGAAAAATCAGGGCTTTCATGACACCTGAAGGGGACTCTCTATGACGGCAACTTATTACTTCGATTCATCCGCGTATCTTGAGCCATGCAATCGCAGCCCTACTGCTACCACCGGCCCATCTGTTACACCTTTAGTCACGAAGAAACTCACCTCGGAGATATTTCGCGATTCGAGTTTTTGACTAGTTTTCATTCTTATCAAGACGCTGATGCCGCTAGGCGCTTACTTTGTGGTGCCTTCACCTTGGAGATGGAGGTCTATCCGACCCGCGCCTTTCCAGTTCCGGTTCATGATCCGCTTTTTAGGGAGTTTTCCACAAAGCTTCTCAAGGCCATTCCTCATCTCGCTTTCTACATTAATTTGGAAACAGAAGGCCCTTGGTTTAGGCATATCGTTTGGGCAACCCTTTCCAATCTTGTGGTCGTTGATTTGGAAGACGGTGATGACGTCTATGCCAACATATCGCCGAACCTTAAAGAACTGAAGCTTCGAGCTAGGGAGGTTGCCAATGCGGCTCGCAATGATTGGCGTGTAGTTGGTTTTGAAGGAGCAGCCATTGAGGCCCGAGCGGAAGCTGTCGCGAAGTATCTTGTGGCCACGGATTAGCTTTCCGTCCCTATGACGACACTACCCACTTTTTCCCTAATTCATCGCGACGACCTGACCCGCATCGTCGAACGTTCGGCACGGGTGCGGGATTATGAGGCGAGCGGTCTCAGTCAGCGTGCCTTCTGCCGACAGCATCATATTTCACGAGACACCCTCGCTAGAGACATTGCGGCCTACCGTCTCGGCCCAACGCACCTTGCTGACAAAAGACGCCAGTCCAAGGGACGGCCCACGGTCGTAGAGGACCGTTTTGCGGAGTGGATGCTGGGCTTCGTCGCAAATCATCCCGCAGTCACGCCCGCGGGGCTTCACCGAGCTTTGCTTGAGAAGGCCGAGATCGAAGCATGGCAGAAGGTGCCGTCCGCACCAACAGTTCGCCGTTTCTACAACCGAGTAGCACCTGACATCCTCAAACAAATCATCGAAGGCCCCAAGGCCCGATCCGAAGAGGCTGCACTGTCGATTCCGCGAAAAGTCGCCTCCACCAACGAGCGGTGGCAGATGGATTTTACCGAAATGGACGCGTGGACGTTCTTGCCTAACGGTGACGGCAAGCTCTTCAAGCCCTGGTTGGTCACGGCGATAGACTGCCATTCCAGAGTCATTCTTTGGGCGCACCTGTGCAAAACCGTCTCAGCCAAAGACGTGATAAAGCTCCTCAAAACCGCCATCAAACCGAAGCAAAACGTTTCCATGCCGTTTGCCGGTAGACCCGGGATCTTGAGTCTCGACAACGCGCCAGTCTACGAAGGCGATGTGCTGGAATCGCTCATCCGCTCTGGGATTGAAGTTGATCCGATTCCGAAAGACTGTCCCGAGGCGGACGGCAAACAGGAACGCTTTTTCCGCACCATGTTCGACGGCTTTTGCCGGACGCTGCCCGGTTACACGAAGCAATTCCGGGGCAAGGCCCGGGCGCAAAAAGAAGGCGTCCTACCTTTTTCCATTCTCCAACGTCGCCTCCTGAAGTACATCGCCTGCACCTATCATCTGAAAGAGCACCGCTCGCTCGGTACCACACCCTGGGAAGCCTACCATGACGGCCTTGAAAATTCTCCCATACCGTATTATTCGCCGGAAGAAGCTGATCTGCATTTCCGTTTGCGAGAATCCCGCAAGGTCCACTCTCATGGAGTAGAAGTGGGAGGCCGGAGATTTCTGGCCCCATGCCTCGAAGGCATGGTTGGCGAAACTGTCGAGGTTTTGGCCGCCCCTGACGCGGAGGGCAAGGAGATCCCGGTTTTTCTCAAGGGCAAGCCACTCGGGATGTTGACCCATCAACCCGAAACTGAAATGGCAGACGCCATCCGCGAAACCCGTCTCGCCCGCACCATCGAAATCTCCGCCCTGCGCAAGCAGCTCAAATACGGAAGCAAGGACGAAAATCCCGATCCAGATGTCGTGGTGCCACCCACGCCCGTCGTAGAGGACGTCATTGATAAAGCACTCCATCCCGATCTTCCAGATGCCTGCGAGGAAAAAGGTGACGATGCCAATGAACTGCCCGACTTACCCACCCAATGAAACCACCCACGAACATCATCACGACACCGGACGTGGAACGAATCCGCGAGCTATTGCCTGACATCGCCGTTACCCAATCCATTGGTATTCTTCAAGGGCGGAACGGCGTCGGTAAAACCCACTTACTTCACGCCGCCCTTGATTGGCACACCAAGAAGAAGTGGCCCGGGCGAGCCATCTATGTCCGCTGCGGCAAAGCCCATGCGCTACGCGGAATTCGTGACCTACTTTCCGATCTGGGAAGCCACGCCGCTGAAGCCCGTCGCGGCCTCAGCCACCAAATGTTGGTTCGCTTGGCTGCGGATGTTTTCTCCGAACAAAATATGGGCCTCCTCGCCTTGGATGAAGCCGACCTTTGGTCAATCGATGCTTTGACCGCTTTCGTCGGGATGGTGGACCAACTTCGGGCCGAGGGACTCGCTTTTTCGGTTCTGCTCGCCGGAGCCAAACCAAACAGCAAGTGGATCGGGGCCTGTGGCGCAGGAATTTCCCGAACGTTGCGGGTGTTACGGATTGCTCCACTCGATAAGCCACATACAGCCGCCGTGTTGCGCCATTGGTCACCTGCCGGTGAAAAACTCTACGCTGCCTTAAGCAAAAAAGACCCCGACGCAAAAGAATCCCTCCTACTCATTTGGCGCGGTACAGGCGGATTGATGCGCCGGTTGCGCTACCTCTCAGATCTGGCCCGGCTCCATCACTTGGACTTTACCCCCGAAACTGTCCCCGAACTCTTGGCCAAGATTGATAATGGCTAATCGCCCTCGAAATAAAGAGGGGAAATTCATCGCCTTTGACAGTGAGCGCCAAAAACTCTGTCGGCTGGTGGGTGAGGTGGCCAGGTCGCTCAAGCGGCCCGTGTGCGCGGACGACCTCCGCGCACACGTCAGGACCTCACCCCAGCGCCAACCCTTGATGCGCCAAGCCATCGGACAACTCCTTTTCAAGACTGCGGGACGCAGGGCCAAGCCATCTCTGGTGCGCATCGGGCTGATAGGTAACCGTGCTTACTACGCTCCATCCCACGATTCCATCTGGAAACAACGCTTTGAGGCTCATCAGGCGCTGGTCGCGCTCCAACACGAGATACGGGAACGGATCCCCGAAGCGGCCAGACTTCTGCTAACGACTTCCCATGAGCCGTTGGCCCGACATGCCTTGGCCGGATGGCTCGTCCTCATCCAGGAACTACTGAGCCGCGACCCGATACTCTCGAAAGAGGAAGTTGCTCATCTGAACACTTTACGATCCATCGCCCAGCGGCATGCGTCTTCTCAGTATGTGAGGGTCGAACCGAAAAACCTCATCAGCCGGGCCGAAGCCCGGGAAAGAATCCACTCCGCCATGTCCGAACGCGTCCCCTGGCGGGTCAATCTCCCTGGCATCAAGCCGAATCTCAACCGCTACCTCGCTCTCCTGCGCTGGCCGCAAGGCAGTTTATTTCCCGCCAGCCATCCCCCCGGTTATTGGCCGGAACAAAT
>CAWUJC010000366.1:0-3876 GCA_963922355.1 uncultured bacterium
TTCCGAGCAAACGGGTGGGCGATTCAATGATCGCGTACGACAAGAGGCGTTCTTCGTCACTGGCCTGGCGCTCGTCCAAACTTTTGTCCAGGCGTTGCAGGAATTCCGCTTCGCGCTGCTGGTTCATCGCAATGAGCGCCAAGTGCACCAAGGCCGCGTCCTTGGCCTCACCCAGCCCGCCACTGGTGGCTACAGAAGCCGAAGCCAGCGCTCGAGAACCACTCCCCATGCTGGGAAAATTTAGCCCCCGACCCATGATCTTTGGTGTGGCTTGCTGACGCATCTGAGGCGTGCGGCCCAGGCGCTGAGCAAGCGGTGAGCGGTAAATCTTCGCCATCATGGTCAAGGCGGGCAACGTGGAACTCGAACTGGGAAGAGCACTTGAAGCTCCGGAGGATTCGCTTAGCTCTTCCGTGGTTTCCTTCATCTGGAGCACTTGCCAGTAAATCGCTTCGGCCTTCCCCGCCTCTCCTTCAGCCAAATAAAGATCGCCCAAAAGCATCCGCCCGGCCCAGTCCTGCGGGCGTTCCTGCAGGCTTTCGGCAAACAGGTCGGCCAACTGGGCGGCAAAGACCGGATCGTTCGCCTCGGCCAGGAGCGTGCGCAACGCCTCCGGCTTCTCCAGCAAATCGCCGCGGTTACTCTCCACCAGTCGCAGCGCCGTCTCCATCTCGCCGTTGGTGACCAAAGCCTGCGCGAGATCGGCCTTATTACGGACCGAAGGCTCCAGGTCCGTCAACATGCGCTGGAAGCGCAACAGCTCATTGGTGTTGCCCTCGGCCTCGGCCAGTCGGATCAACTGCGTGAGCAACTGCGGATCCTTCTGGCGGTTGGCCAAGGCGCGGGAAAGCTCCTTCCGTGCGTTGGAAAAATCCTGAAGCTGGGTGTGGATGGCCGCGAGATAGAGGGCGTAGCGCGCCCCGGCCTGCTCGGCGAGCTGGCGTTCCTGGAACTTTTCCACCAGTTCGTCCGCTCGCCCGAGGCTAAAGTAGACTTCCGTTAGTGGCTTGATCAGGCCGATCTTGCCGGTCGGATCTTCCTCTTCTTCAAAAGCTTCTTCGTAGACCTCCCGCGCTTCTTCGAACTTACCCAACGAACTATAATGTCGCGCCAGGCGCAGGCGCACATCATTCGGCTGCTCGCTGTGTTGAATCGCTTGGCGAAGCTTCTGGATGGCATCTGCCGGACGCCCCGCAGCGAAGGCCAAATCCGCGAACAGCAAGTAGCCATCCGCGTTGGCGGGTAAGCGGCTGATCAACTGCTGGGCCGTACTGAGTGCGCTGTCCCATTCTGTCGCATCGCGATAAGCATTGGCGATTTCGCGCAACCAATCCGCTTCGCGATTGGGCTGGAGACGCACCAACCGTTTCAGCGCCGCCACCCGTTGGTCCTGCTTCCCGGAACGCCGGTAGAATTCGGCTTCGAGCCGGGTCAGGAGAACCGAATTCTTGAACTGGCGCCGACCGTATTCGAGCACCTTCTCGGCGGCTTCCATTTGCCGTGTTTGCAGGCAGGCACGGAGGAGCAGCCGCAGCTCCGCTTCTTTCACTTCCTGGCGATTCGCGATCTTCCCTAAGCCAGCGTCGCGAAATTGCTCCAGCTGATTGAGATTGGAAAGCGCCTGAATCTGGCGGTTTTCAATTTCGTGAATGAAGTAGGAGTTGGGGGCGGCCTCGAGCAAAGGCTGGTACAGCTTGAGGGCATCGGCCCATTGCTCTTCGTCGGCAAGCAAGGCCCACTTGAGCGCCAGCAAGTCGAAGTTGGCGACCTGGAGCTTCAACCCCTCATTCACCGCCGTAAGCGCTGCTTTGGCATCATCGTGGCGGCGATAAATCTTGGCCAAACGCAGGAAGTTTTCCGGCGCACGGCCTGCTCCTTCGACCAATCCGTCCAGCACCTTCTTGGCCTCAGCATCGCGCTCCATTCCCCAAAGCAAGGCGGCCAGCCGTTCCCGAGTCTCGGCGTTTCCCGGGTCGAGCTCGATCGCCTGTTGGAAGGACGTAATCGCTTCTTCGTCCAAACCGTGCGTCTGGTAGGTCTCGGCTTGATAGAGCGCCAAGCGAGGTTGCCGGTTGCCCTCGGGAGCAATCTGAGCCCAAGCCTTAAGGGCTTCGGCCTTCCATTCCTCTTTCTGGTCAACCTGGAAGCGGCTCCAGTAGGCTTGGCCCAGTAATTCGGCAAAACGCGCTTCCTCGGGGCGGCGCTCGCGCAGCTTGGTCAGCACCTCAATGGCTGGCTCGTACTGTTCCAGATCAAGATAGCGTTTGGCCAGTTGCCATTGCAGCTCGGGCCGGTCCGGCGCCAGGGAAACGGCCTTCTCCAAGGCTTCCAGGCCCTCGCGCTTGCGGTTCAGCTCGAAGTAAACATCGCTGAGCTTAACCGTGGCAGCCAAATCCGAAGGATGCTTCTCCAGGCGCTTTTCGTAGTAAGCGATCAAGCCCGCCAGGTCATCTTGGCGGCGATAAATGTCTTCGATCAGGCGACGCAACTCGCGGTGCATCCAGCTCGATTCGCTGGTCTCCCCGAGCATGGCCTCGTAGCGCTCAATCGCCTGCGCGTGGCGGTCTTGCCGCTCGTCGATCTCGGCCAAACGCATGGTGACGGTGACGCGCTGGTAGGGATCATCCGCCGCCAGGATGAGCAACTTCTGGTAGAGGGCTTCAGCCTCCTCCCACTGCTCGGCTCGAAGCAACGCCTGGCCGGCTTCTTCCAGCGCAAAGGGATCATCCGGAAACTCCTTGGCCAGGGCTCGATAGGTTTTCAGGGCGTCCTTGTGATCAAAGGCGCGCTCCTGCAGGCGCGCCAGCTTCTGGTAGAGCTCCAGCTTGGAACTTGCGGGAATCTCAAGAGCCAGAGCCGTCTGCATCGCCCGCGCGGCTTCCACGAAGTCCCCGCGGCTGTAGGCGTCGTCCGCTTGAGAGGTCCAACTGCGATAATCCTCCGGTGCCAGCTTGGTGAGCTTGGCAAACGCCTCGGAGGCCTGCTCGTTGCGACCGCGGCGCTGGGCCAACAGCCCTTGCACCAACGTGACGGCCCAGGCATTATCCTCGCCTTTGGCCATTTCCGACCAGCGAGCATCCAGGGCATCCAAACCCTCATTTTCCAGGAAATGCTGATAAACCTTATCAAAGGCGGTTCCGGGGCCGGGGGAGCGAAGCAAGAGCTGCTCGTACCGCTGGATGACCATCGGCAGCGCTTGACCGGTGGTGGTCGATTCTTTAACCCCTTGCTGCTCTTCTGGTTCTGCCGCATTCAAGGTGACCGGAACCAAAGATGACGTCAGAGCCAAGCCGCTGACGGCAAAAGCCAACGCCCAGGGTCGCTGTCGGCAACGAACCATACGGTAGATAGGATAGCACGCCACGAGTACATGCAAACCATGAACCGTGCCGAATAGGCGGTTAACAGGCAGGTTTTTTCGTCGAATCATCAAACTGGAGTTGGGACGAACTCCGGCATGAGACGATTCAAAGAAGCGATCTTGTGGCCGCGTCTACTTGATGGTTTCCAGGGCCTGGAGAACCTTGCGGCGCACCTCTGCCGGTAGCGGGATATAGCCGAGAGACTCTGCGTACTGCTGGCCATCCTCGATGCACCACTTGGCCAGGGCTTTAACGGCCGCAGCCTCCTCCGGCTTGTCGTACTTTTGGTAACAAAGCCACCAGGTAAAGGTAACGATGGGGTAGGACTTCGCCCCCGCCGGATCAGGATCGAAGGCCCGAAGATTGGCCGGAAGCTTAATGTTGGAGAGCGCCGCCTGTTCAGACTCCAGGTTCGGCGTGATAAAATTACCTTCCTTGTTTTGCAGCTGGGCCGACGGCATTTTATTTTTGATCGCAAAACCGTACTCCACGTAGCCAATTCCGCCTTGGGTCT
>CAWUJC010000367.1:0-3875 GCA_963922355.1 uncultured bacterium
CGTGCTAAAAGGCCAACCGACCTATCACTTGGGTTTAGATGTGGTCGTCGAAGGGCTGATTGGGTCCACCAATCAGTTTACCATCCTCCTCGACCAACCGTACGTCTCCAATGTCATCTTTCGGTCCGACGGTAAAATTCGCCCGACCGCCCCGATCGATCAAAAACCAAGCCAATATGATGTCCCGTACCAAGAAGGCGTTCCCATTCGAGTGGATGTCTCCGTTAACTACCCGGATGACCGCCGGGTCGTGCTGATCGATGGAAAAGAGGTCTATGATGGCCCCATTCACCAGTACGCCAGTCCGCGTCTAGAGAAAAAGAAAGATCCCAAAGACCTGCACAGCGTCCGGTTCTCCCTCGGCTTGAAAGGGGCCAAAAGCGAACCGGCTCACACCACCCGCGTCGCGGTCGACAACATCGTCATCGATAACGGATTTGTGCTGCCAAAGAAATAAGGTGAACATCGGCCGCTTGCCTGCACTCTAAGCATCCATGGCCGTCCCCTATTCCATCCGTCTGTTGAGCGTTGGCGCCCTCGTCGGGGCGGCGGTGTGGAGCGCCTGGCCGCACTTGGACGTCGCGCTGGCGCAAGCCAAGATCAAGGTCCACGGCAAGAAAACCGTGGAAGACCGCGTCGACCAATTTGGCGAAACGGTAGACGCGCGTTTGGCCCCCGTGTTTGCCCAAGCCGGTGTGGCTTACCCACCGGCCAACATGGTGCTGGTGGGCTACAAGGAGGAAAAGCGGCTCGATCTCCTGGCCGCGGACGAACAAGGCGACCTCAAGTACATCCGCTCCTACCCGATCAAGGCGGCTAGCGGCGGCCCGGGCCCCAAATTGCGCCAAGGCGACTATCAGGTCCCGGAAGGCCTCTACCGCATCGAGCTGCTCAACCCTAACAGCAAGTTCCACCTCTCCCTCCGGGTCAACTACCCCAATGCGCACGACCGCGCGATGGGCAAACGCGACGGTCGCACCAACTTGGGCTCCGACATCATGATCCACGGCAAGGCGCTCTCCGCCGGTTGTCTGGCCATGGGTGACCCTGCCGCTGAAGATCTGTTCATCCTCGCCGCGCGTACGGGGCACGAGAACATCGAGCTGGTTCTGACTCCGGCTGATATCCGCGATTGGGAGATCGACGACGAAGACCGTGCCTTGCTCGCTCAAGTCCGCCCCTGGTACCCGGACCTCATTTTGAAAATCCGCGACCGCCTGCGCGAACTCCCCCCTGGACCTAGCGAGAACGCGGGGCCATAGTTCCAGCATGGCCCATCCGAAAGAAGAGCAACTCTACATTCCTTCGGCCGGGCATCGCCTGGCCGCCGTCCATCACGTCGCCAGTAAAAAGCGAGTCGTCATCTGCTCCCACGGCTACACCGGCGATAAGACCGAGCACTTCCGCCTGCTCGTCACCCTCGGCCGTGCTCTGGCTGAAAAGAAATACTCCGTTTTGCGTTTTGACTTCATGGGCTCGGGCGACAGCACCGGCGATTTCTCCGAAATGTCGCCCAACACCGAGATCCGCGATCTGCACAACGTCATCCGCTGGGCCAAGCGGGCGGGCTACGAAAAGATTGGCCTCTTTGGCCTGAGTTTCGGCGGCGCCGTCACCATTTGCACCGCCCAGCAAAGCAAGCCGGGCCTCATCTCCTGTATCGTGACTTGGAGCGCCGTACCCAGCTTTGAATGGTGGCGAATGAATCCCGTGGCCGTCGCTTCTGAGCACAAGCTCGCCGCGAACCCAGGCAAGCATTTCTTTATCGATCGCCCGAAGGTGGATGTGCCCGAAGCCTTTTGCTCGCTCACCCTTCCCAAGCTGCAATGCCAAGGCACGGCTGACTTAGAAGGCTTCCGCGAAACCTTTGAAAGCTACTTCCCCGATGCCCTGGCACCGAAGAAGCACCTCGTCATTCCGGACGGCGACCACACCTTCAGCCTCGACGCACATCGCCGCCGCGCCCGTAACGCCACACTCAAGTGGTTCGAGAAGTATCTCGTGTAGCGCGAAATCCCCCCAACTCTCCCCTGTATGCCTCTCCTCCACGATTATCTTGAACAAGGCGCGGCCCAGTCGACCGAAGCGCCGTACTTCCACTACCAAGGCCGCGCTTACTCCTATCGCGAGGTGATGGAAACCAGTCAACGCCTTGGGAGGGCGTTGGCCCAAGCGGGCATCAAACAAGGCGATCGGGTGGCCTTTATGCTGAGCAACCGGCCGGAGATTCTGTTTTGCTACTTCGCCTGTTGGAAGCTGGGCGCCATTTCCGTCCCGCTCAACACCCGTTACCGGCAACGCGAAGCGGCCTACGCTTTGGAGCACGCCGGGGCCGACGCCTTGATCTGCGAAAGCCGTTTCTATCCCGTCCTGGCGCCACTTTGCCAGAAGGACCACTTGCACGAGCACACCATCTTGGTTGATGGCAAAGCCAACGGTCTGACCGATTTCCCCGACTGGGAGGACTTCCTGGCCGGGGCGCCGGAGGCGATCGACTGGCCTGTGCTTTCGGCCGATACACCCGCTAACATGAATTATACCTCGGGCTCCACCGCGATGCCCAAGGGCGTGCTCCACTCCCATCATACCTTGTCCGAGATGGCACGCCTCCTCCAGACCGATTGGCAGCACCCGGACTTAAAAACCGCGCTCAACTTCCTCCCCCTCTGCTACGTGGGCGGGAATCTCTTCCAACTCCTGAACACCCTCACCACTCAGCGCGATTTCGTCATCATCCACGATAAGGACTTCGACGCGTTCCTCGATGCCTTGGAAGAATACCGGTGCACGGACACCTGTCTCCTGGCCTCTGATCTGGTGCTGCTGCTCGAACACCCCCGCGCCCAGGAGGTCGATTGGAGCTCCTTACGCATCATGCTCGCTGGCGGCGACAAAGTGCCGATCGACATCCAGGAGGAATTCAAAAAGATCAGCGGCTTGGACGTCACCGAAGGTTATGGCATGACCGAAATTGGTTGTGCCATCGGCAATCCCTGCTTTGGCGAAAAACGGATCGGCACCATCGGCCAGGTCTACACCGGCGTGGAAGTCGAAATCCGCGATCAGGCAGGCAACGTACTCCGTGATGGCGAGATCGGGAACCTCTGGGTGAAGACGCCCGCCTGCATGCTCCGTTACTGGAACAACCCGATGGCCACGGAGGAAACCATTGTTGAGGGTTGGCTCGACACCGGCGACCTCGCCGTCCGCGACGCCGACGGTTACTACACCTTTGCCGGTCGCAGCAAACTCATCATCGTGCACGGCGGGAGCAACATCTCCCCGCAAGAGGTGGAAGAAATCATCGACCACCACCCGTCCGTCCAATCCTGCTGCGTCGTCGGCAAACCAGATAAGGTCCTAGGCGAAACCGTTCTCGCCTACGTCGTGCTCCACGGCTTTCCCAGCACACCGCCGAGTGAGCAGGAAATCATCGATTACGCGCGCCACCGTATCTCCCACTACAAGTGCCCGGAGCAGGTGATTTTTCTCGAGACCATGCCCACGACTGCCACCGGTAAGATGGATCGCAAAGGACTCAAAGCCCGGGCGGCGGAACTTTAAGCTTCTTCGTCTTGCCCAAGGACGAAGCGCCGCGCTTCTTCGATGTCGGTATAGAAGTGCTCGTTTTCCGCTTTGTCTTCCTCTGAGTAAGTGCGCTTGAATTGCGTCTCCGCCACTTTGCCGGCAAAGACCAAGGCGCAGCGGTCGATCGTGCGAGTGCGACGACGGAAATCGCGGATCAACGCCAACTCTTCCAGCGATTCCGGAGGCAGGGTAAAGAGCTCACGCTTATCGACAAGTAAGCTGACCCCGGGTCCGGCTTCCTCCAGCGCCTTCTCCTGAGCGATCCGCGCCTTCTCCACCGCCTCGCG
>CAWUJC010000368.1:0-3870 GCA_963922355.1 uncultured bacterium
CGATTCTCGCCGCCAGCGTTACCGCCAGGGGTGGGGGCCGGAGCCGTCGCGGTACCGGTTGCTTGTGGGGTGGGGGTCGTGGTTTCTTCCGCCATGATCGTACTTGCTTAGAGGGTCAGGCCGCCTTCGCGGGCCGCATCGGCCAAGGCCTTAACCTTGCCGTGGTATTTGAAGCCGCCGCGGTCAAAGACCACGTTGCTGATTTTCTGCGCGCTGGCGCGCTCGGCCAGGAGTTTGCCGATCTTCTCGGCGCTGGCCATGTTGGGTTTGATGGTTTCCTTGCTGAGGGACTTCTCGGTGGAGTTGACGCTCACGAGCGTCTGGCCCTTCAGGTCGTCGATAATCTGAGCGTAAATGTGCTGCCCGGTAAAGTGCACCGCCAGGCGGGGGCGCTCGGTCGTGCCCTGCACTTTGCGCCGGATGCGCTTGTGGAGGCGCTGGCGAATTGCTTTGCGATGAATGGTAGCCATGATGGTATCCTGTCGAGTCTGGCGCTAGGCTTATTTACCCTGCGCGGTCTTGCCTTCCTTGCGGCGGATTTGTTCACCGGCAAAGCGCACGCCCTTACCCTTGTAGGGTTCCGGCGGGTAGAAGCTGCGGATGTCCGCGGCCACGGCACCCACGAGCTGCTTGTCGCTGCCTTCGATGGTGATTTTGGTCTGTTCTTCAACGGCAATCTTGATGCCTTCGGGAACGGGATAATTGATCGGGTGGGAGTAACCCAGGTTCAAGTTCAGCTTACCGCCCTGGACGGCGGCGCGGAAACCAACGCCGTGGATTTCCAGCTTTTTGACGAAGCCTTCGCTGACGCCTTGCACGTGGTTGGCAATCAAGCTGCGGGACAAACCGTGCATGGCTTTGCCGCGGCGCGTGCCGGCTTCGTTAGTCAGAACCAGCTTGGCGTCTTCTTGCTTGATCGCGACTTCCGGCGGCAGGGTAAAGCTCGATTTGCCTTTCGGCCCTTCGATCTTCACCGTCGTGCCCTCGATCGCCACCTTAACGGCGCCCGGGATCTCAATCGGTAAATTTCCAATGCGTGACATGGTCGTATTCTTCTGGGTGAGGTTCGTAGTTTAATGGACGCGGAGCAGAAGCTCGCCCCCGAGGCGGCGGCGGCGCGCCAAATGCCCAGGCATGATGCCCTGGGAGGTGGAAAGCACGGTGATGCCGAGGCCGCCCAATTCTTGCGGGATCTCGTCGGCACCCACATAGCGGCGCAAGCCGGGCTTGCTCAGGCGCTGGATATCGGTGATGGCGCTCTTGCGGCCCACCCGACGAAGGGTGACTTTCAGTTGCGGCTTCACCTCGTCGTCGAGTTTTTCCACCTCGTCGACATAGCCTTCGGCCTTGAGCACTTTGGCCACTTCGGTCTTGAGCCGAGAGTGGCTGGTGATCACTTCATCCTTCATGCTCTTGCTGGCGTTGCGGAGCATGGTGAGGAAATCTGCTAAGGGATCGGTCTGCATGGGTCGTGTCTCTTTCTTCGTTCGGGGCGCTTACCAGCTGGCTTTGCTCACTCCGGGGATTTCGCCGCGCAGGGCCATCTCGCGGAACTGGATGCGGCTCAGGCCGAATTTGCGCAGGTAGGCGCGACGGCGGCCGGACAGCTTGCAGCGGTTATAGGCGCGAGTCGAGTATTTCGCCGGGCGCGCTTGTTTTTCTCGGAGGGCTTTTTTCGCCATAGTGGTCGTGGGTTGGTGTTAACGTAGCTGATCTTAGCTAGCGAGGGCGGCCTGCTGTTTGGCTTGGGCCTTACCCGCGTAGGGCATACCCATCAGGCTGAGCAGTTCTTTGGTTTCTTCTTTGGAGTTGGCCGAGGTGACGATGGTGATGTCCATGCCAATCGTACGCTTGACCTTGTCCAGTTCAATTTCAGGGAAGATGGACTGATCCTTGATGCCCAGGGTGTAGGCACCGCGACCGTCAAACGCCTTGTTGGAGACGCCTCGGAAGTCACGAATGGACGGCAGGGCGACGATGATCAGACGCTCCAAGAACTCGTACATCAGATTACCGCGAAGGGTGACCTTGCAGCCAATTTCTTGACCTTCGCGCAGCTTGAAGTTGGAGATGCTCTTGCGGGCGACGGTCTTGGACGGCTTCTGGCCGGTGATCTTTTCGATGTCAGTCAAGGCGTCTTCGAGCGCGGCCTTCACGTCCGAGGACGAGCCCACGCTGCAGTTGACCACGATCTTCTCGATCTTGGGCACTTCGCAGACGTTCTTGTAGCCTTGGCTCTTGAGGAGAGCCGGCGCGACTGTCTCTTTGTACAGCTTCTTAAAAATCAAGCTCATGGGAGGATTCTAGGTTCGGGAGTTATTTGGTTTCGGCCTTGGCCGCTGTCTTTTTGGCGGGGGTTTTCTTCGCCGCAGTCTTCTTGGCCGCCGGGGCTTTCTTCTCGGCTTCCACCTTCTTGATGTTGCTCAAGTGGATGGTGCCTTCACGTTCCTGGATGCCGCCGCCCGGATTTTCCTGGGACTTGCGCATCGCCTTCTTGATGAGGTGAACGCCTTCGATGATGACGCGGTTCTTCTTGCGCTGCACTTCGAGCACCTTGCCGGTGGAACCCTTGTGGTTACCAGCAATGACCAGAACCTCGTCGCCTTTCTTGACGTGGAACTTGTTCTGCAGCGGGATGCGTTTTTGAATCTTTTTCATGGTCCGATAGAAGTAGGTCTGGCGTTAGAGCACCTCAGGCGCGAGGGAGATGATCTTCATGAAGTTCTTCTCGCGCAGTTCGCGAGCGACCGGGCCGAAGATACGGGTACCGCGCGGGTTGTTGTCTTTATCGATGATGACGACGGCGTTGCTGTCGAAACGAAGGTAGGAACCATCCGTACGGCGGATGGGCTGGCTGGTCCGGACGACCACGGCACGCACCACTTCGCTTTTCTTCACCGTCCCATCCGGGGCGGCTTCCTTCACGTTCGCGGTGACGACGTCGCCGACGCGAGCGAAGTCCGTGCGCTTACCGATCACACCGATGACTTTGGCGCGGCGAGCACCACTGTTATCGGCCACATCGACCCAGGAAAGTAACTGCAACATGACGGGGGTTCTCCTCTTGTTCCTTCAGTAATTAGTGTTTCAGAATTTCGACCAGCTCCCAGCGCTTGTTCTTGCTCAAGGGGCGGGTTTCGCGAATCAGGACTTTGTCACCCACCGCGGCGGCTTCCTTCTCGTCGTGCGCGTGGTACTTCTTGCTGATGCGGATGATCTTCTTGAAGCGCGGATGCGGGACGCGACGAACGTACTTGACGACAATGGTCTTGGCGTTGGCGGTCGAGACGACAATCCCGGTGGCTTCGCGGCTCTTGGACTTGGTCTCGGTGGGGGCGGTGGCGGATTCGCTCATGGTCGTATGCTAGTTATTTGGCGGCCTTGTTCTTGCTGCCTTTGGGGGCCGGCTGGCGGCTTTCCACCTTGAGGTCAAGGCGGCGCTCGCTGCGGACGGTTTCAATCTTGGCGATGGTCTTGCGCAGTTCGTTCAGGCGGCTCGGGCGCTCAAGCGCACCGGTCTGCTGCTGGACGTGCAGGTTGAAGATTTCTTCCTTCGCTTCCTTCTTGCGGATCACTAGGTCAGCGTCGCTCAGGGCTCGGACATCGGCAATTTTCATCGTGTTGATTCGGTCGTTAAGTGTTGGGGAGGTTGCTTAGCTGGCGTCTTGGGCGCTTTCCCGGCTGAGGAAGCGCGTCCGCACCGGCAGCTTGTTGGCGGCCAGGCGGAAACACTCGCGGGCGAGGGATTCCGGCACACCGTCCAGCTCAAAGAGGATGTTGCCCGGCTTGATCACGGCCACCCAAATTTCCGGGTTACCCTTACCTTTACCCATTCGGGTTTCCGGCGGGCGCTTGGTGGCGGACTTGTCC
>CAWUJC010000369.1:0-3846 GCA_963922355.1 uncultured bacterium
CCCGGTTCGCGAAAGTGGACGTGGCAGTCGACCAAGCCCGGCGCCACAATCTTGCCGTCGCACTCGATGACGGTGGGACAGCGGCCTTTGCCGCTCTCGGTGGCATCGGCGGGGAGCACGGCTTCGATCTTGCCGTCGCGCAGATAGACGTCGGCGATTTCGTCGCGTCCGGTGGCGGGATCAATCACGCGACCGTTGGACAGGCACATGGGCCCCGGCGGGCTGTCAGGGCTGCGGCGGTCAAATTTGGGACAAGAATCAGACATGGTGAAAGGCGAATGTTTGTGGGCTGAAAAGGGATAGATCACTTGCCATGGGAGACCCGGAGGATTTTCCCGTCTTGTTTGTTAATTTCAATTTCGGCGGTTCCTCCCATGTTGGTTAGTCCGCCCTGTTGCTTGGCCAGGTTTCCGTGAACACGCCATATTCCTTTCTTCACCAGAGTGGCCGTGTACGGTTTTTGATGAAGCACGGAATCTCCATAAATCGGGAGCCAGACGGCTTCGGCGATTTTTTTGGCCGTTTCTGCGTCTGGGACATAGCCCTTCGCTGGCACATAAGTATGAGGCTTGGCTGGGGTTTCTTCTGCCACGATGAACAAGATGGAGCCAAAGAAAACAAGGGCTAAGCAACAGCTAGCGATGAGAAACGTCGTTTTCATGGGCTCATGATTGCAGTTCCTGCGCGTTGCCGCCGCCGAGGAGGTAAAGGATGGCCATGCGGACGGCGAGACCGTTGGTGACTTGTTCGAGCACGACGGAGTTGGCGCCGTCGGCCAGGGCGTTGTCGAGTTCGACGCCGCGGTTGATCGGGCCCGGGTGCATGATGAGCGTGTCGGGTCGGCATTCGGCGAAGCGCTGGGGCGTGACGCCGAAAAGAGAGATGTACTCGCCCAGGCTGGGGAACATGGCTTTCTTCTGCCGCTCGTGCTGGATGCGTAGCAGCATGATGACATCAGCTTCGGGCAGGACGGAGTCCAACTCGTGCCGGACGGTGACATTCTCCCCAAGCTCGGTAAAGCGCTCGGGCAGGAGGGTGCGTGGCCCCACCAACGTGACTTTGGCGCCGAGCTTAAGCAGCGCCCAGATGTTGGAGCGGGCCACGCGGGAGAAGAGGATGTCGCCAACAATGAGCACATGTTTGCCGGTTAGGTCGCCGAGCCGTTCGCGCATGGTGAAAGTATCGAGCAGCGCCTGGGTGGGGTGTTCGTGGGCACCGTCGCCCGCGTTGATGATCGAAGCGCCCAGCCGGTCGGCCAGGAAGTGGGAGGCGCCGGCGGCAGAGTGGCGCAGCACGATGTAGTCAGCGTGCATGGCTTCCAGATTGCGGCCGGTGTCTTTGAGCGATTCGCCTTTGGTGAAGGAGCTGGAGTTGCCGTCGAGCTGGACGACGTCGGCGCTGAGGCGCTTGGCCGCGAGTTCAAAGCTGGCCCGGGTGCGGGTGCTGGGCTCGACGAAGAGGTTGATCACGGTGCGGCCGCGCAAGCTCGGCACTTTCTTGATCGGCCGGTTGATCACTTGGCGGAATCCACGGGCGGTTTCGTGAATCAGGTCGATGTCGGCCCGACTGAGTTCGCGGATGCCGAGGAGGTCTTTGTGTTGCCAAGTACTCATCGAACGGCGACCTCCACCGCGTCAAGGCCGTCCACTTCCTTGAGTTTGACGAAGACGGTTTCCTCAAAGGTGGTGCTGATTTCCGCGCCGACGAAGTCCGCATGCAAGGGGAGGCGGCGATGCTCCGGGCCGCGGTCGATCAACGCGGCCAGGAGGATGCGCTTGGGCCGACCCAGATCGTGCAGGGCATCGAGGGCGGCGCGAGTGCTGCGGCCGGTGAAGAGGACATCGTCCACCAGCAGAACGTCGCGGTCGTTGATGTCGAAGGGGACGTCCGTCACATGGGGAGCCGGGCGGCGCAAGCTCAGATCATCGCGGTGGAAGGTGATGTCCATCTGCCCGATCAGGGGGCAGGAGGGACCGCCATCGGCCTCGGAAATGCGTGCCGCCAAGCGACGGGCAAGGGGAACGCCTCGAGTGGGCAAGCCAATCAGGCTGAGTTGCTCAAGTTCCGGTAGCTTGCGCAGGAGCTTGTCGGCCAGGCAATCAATGGCTTGGCCCACGGCGGCGGCATCGAGCGCGGTCCGGGTCTGGTCAGCGGCTTCTGGGTGCGACATGGTGGACCACCATCGGGCAGCGCAGCACAGCTGGCAAGTGTTTCTACTTTGTCCGATTCATTATCCGACTCTGGAGGATGTATTGCCTAGAAAGAGTGATCTTGGCAGGTTGGGCGTGTTATGATTCGTGCTGCGGAACAGAAAGATGTCGATGCCATGCTACAAGTAGCTGAAGAGGTAGGTTTGTTTGAGTCCGAACAGCTACAGCTCTTGCGTAAAATGTTCCTCCACTCACAGGAGACTGTCAGGAAAGACGAGAGCTACTGGTGCGTTGCTGAAGAGCAAGATGAGCTGGTTGGCGTGGCTTTCTGTGAGCAGGAGGTGATGACGGATCGAACGTGGAACCTGCGCTTTATCGGGGTTTGTCCAAGTTATCACCGGCAAGGTCGAGGTAGACAACTTCTCCGTCATATTGAGCAGGACTTATCAAATCGAGCGGCTCGTCTGGTGCTCATTGATACGGCAGGAATCGAAGATTTTCGTGCCGCTCAAAACTTTTACCGTTCCAATGGATATAAAGAGGAGGCGTCTGTCGCCGACTTTTATGCAGATGGGGTGAGTAAAGTCACCTTTTGGAAGCGATTACCTGCTCCAGCAAAAGGCAGTTAGGGTGCCAAAAAAGGATTTCTGGCCGCGAGCGTTTAAGCTGGCTGCGGGGTGCGGAAACGGCTTTTTTGGCGGGTGGCGCGCCAAGCAGCGGCGTGGTTGACCTTCCAGTCGAGCAGGGCTTTCTCAAAACCGATATCGATCCCGGCCTTTTCGCTTTCGATCCACTTGTGGCGCAGGATTTCTTCCCGTTCGGCCAGGAACTCTTGGTAGAGGGCTGAATCTTGGAAAAAACTATCAGGTTCTACGGAACCATCAGAGCTATCTGACATGACGTGTTAGCTTCCCTTTATGAGCGATTATTGTCAATTCGATAATTCCGAGTGGTAAGCAAACCTTATGACGCCATGGTGCTCACTTTTTGGGCAACTTTTGCCGCTGCTGCGCGTAAAGCGTCAGCCGAGACGCTCTCTGGATGGCTGAGGAGGAGGGGGTTGCCTTGGTCGCCTGAAGCGCGGGTTTCCATCTCAATCGGGATTTGGCCGAGCAGGGGAACGCCCAGGCGTTCGGCCTCTTGCGCGCCGCCGCCCTCGCCGAAGATGGCGTAGCGCTCGCCATCACTCGGGCAGAGGAAGTAGCTCATGTTTTCGATGATGCCGAGCACTTCGACGTTCACCTTTTCGAACATGGCGCTGGCCTTGCGGGCATCGATCAGCGCGACTTCTTGGGGGGTGGTGACGACGACCGCACCCGAGAGAGCCACGGTTTGCACAATAGTGAGTTGGATATCGCCGGTGCCGGGGGGCAAATCGAGGATCAGGTAATCTAATTCGCCCCACTCGACCGAGCGGAGGAACTGCTGGGTGTAGCGGGTGACCATTGGGCCGCGAAGGATGGCCGGATTATCGTCGTCGGTCAGGAAGCCCATGCTCATCAGCTTGAGGCCGTGCGCCTCGATCGGGATGATGCGTTGCTCGTCTTCGGAGGCGAAGGGACGCTCGCTGGTGCCAAACATCAAGGCGACGCTCGGGCCGTACATGTCACAGTCGCAGAGGCCAACGCTGGCGCCCTCTTTCGCCAAAGCCACGGCTAGGTTCGCCGCAACCGTGGATTTGCCGACGCCGCCTTTG
>CAWUJC010000370.1:0-3835 GCA_963922355.1 uncultured bacterium
CCAAATCGGCGAATGGACTGACGGTTTTCTCGCGTCGCTTTGCGCATTACCGCAGCATCTATCACTTCATGGCCGGTCAGCTGTCCTGTCGCTCGGTAGTTAGCCAGTCCGTCAATAACGGCTTGCTCAACTTGCTCAGCCAATCTTTGACGGCCTGTTTATTGACGGGATAAATCAGTGGCTTGCGAAGTTGCCAGATCCCGTCTTCGTTTTTGGCGATGGCCTCTTCTGCTCCGCCGTCAATCCCCTCACCCGCACGACGCAGCGTCGCGGTGGCGATTTCCGTCGGCGGCTGTGGAAAGACATTGCGGCTACGCAGATCGTTCAGGCTCAGGGCGGCAAATTTGAGGAGTTTATTGCGCACGACGATGACCGGGGCCTCCTCTTCCTTGCCCGCCCGAGCGAAGACTAATTCACCGGAAGGCAGGGCATGGCCGATCTCCAGGAAGTAAGTGACCTCATCGCCGATCAGCTCCACCTGGACCGCCGCCGGATTCATCCCTAATCCTTTCAGCTTCTGTTCCTTTTCCTCACCGGTCTGCTCCAGCGGCTCCGTCCGCAGGCGCTGACCGTAGGCCAGCTCCGACAAAACTTGCTGGATGATGTGAGCCGCCGCCGGCACTTGAACGGGCTCCATCATCTCCCATTCCATCGGGCCACGACGCTCCAGCACCACGGTTTCCGGCCCCCGTTTGAGACGAATCGTGTTCACCTCTCGATCGTCAATCCGCTCAAAAATCCGACCGGCGACTTGCCCCTGCTGATGGGAGGAGAGGTAATCGGCGTCGACCAAAAAAATGTAGGCCAGGAGGACCAGGGCGATCGCCAGGTAGATCAAAAGCGAAACGTTCTTCTTCATGCAGTGTGCGACGTTAATTGCGGCGGGTGTACCAAAGGATACCACCCAAGAAGAGGATCAGCCCCGGAATGATGACGCACAAAATGCCGACGATGACGCGCATCTGCAACGGCGTGATCGCGACCGGGAATTCGGCCGGCTCCTTCGGCGCAATCCCCACCGCCAACTTCTTTTCCAGCATCCAATCCAGAGAGTTGAGGAAAAAGTCGAGCCCCACACCGGTGAGAAAACGGTTGGCCAAGAACTCCGTCATGCCCATCAGCACAATGCGTGTCCCGGCCACTTCCACTTCGCCGTCTTCGACCGTTCCGCCGTCAAACGCGGCCGCCACCATGAGCGGCCCCGGAATATCGCTGCTCGCGTCAAACCGCGCACTAGGATCGGTCAAATTCGTCTCGCCCCAGTAAGACTCCGGCGTGACCAACAGCGGCGCCACCTTGTTGTTTAATTGACCGTCTGGTGTCGGCAGACGGAAGATGGAGCGCGCATTATTGAGCGGCAGGTTGTAGCCCTGCAGGCTGATCACCGACGGGTGATCGCTAAACTTCACGCCCAGAATCCGGCCCGTCAGCCCGCGGCGTCCACCCACTTCCACCTGCGCACGGACGATGTCATTGGCCAAGCGCATGCCGTAGTTCGGCAAAATCGATTCCAGGCCAGAGGTAGAGTCCGGCGCCTGGGCCAGCAAGAGCTTCCCGTTCGCTTGGAGATATCGGGAGATCGCTTCCACCTCAAAATTCGCCAGCGACTGACGCGGCCCGATCACCACGATAGCATCGGCATCTTCCGGCACCTTACCGGTATCCAGGAGATTGAGGGAGCGCAGCTCGATGTTGCTGCGTTCAATAAACGGCTTAAGCTTACCCGCCCCGTCGAAGCTTGAGGCGTCATCCAGCGACATCTCCCCGTGCCCGGTCAGGAAATACACCACACTGGGCTTGCCTTCCACTAGCGATTGAATCGTGGAAGTGAAGACCGCCTCACCGTCGAAGGAAACCAAGCGAATTTCGTTCTGGCGGAAGGGATTGCGCTGCGCCACGCCGATGCGCGATTCCGGCACCGCCTGCTTGCGATCCTGGTACTCGAAGATAATGAGATTCTCTTCCGGGCCAAAGTTCAACTCTCGGGCCAAAGAGCGGGCTTCCTCAAAGTCATTCACCGGGTCCAGATTCCGCGCCCGAATTTTGTCTCCCCCCTTGGCGCGATATTCCTCAATCAAGCGGGTGATTTCCTGGCTCAACACCGGAGCATTGTCCTCGGCTTGGGTGAAGTAGGTGGTGATCGTCACCGGCTCGGGCAGGCGCTTGAGCATCTCGGTCGTTTTGCTCGAAAGGGCGTACAGCTGCGAAGGCGAGACATCCCAACGCTCGAAATACTTAAAGCCCAGGTAATTGACCATCAGGTAAATTCCCAGCACCAGCAGCACGCTCAGCAAGTTGCTCACATTGCCCTGGAAGCGCGAATGCCGGGCGGCCAACCGGGGCTCAATCGGCTCCACGGGTTTGGACGTCTCGCTCTTCACTTCTGGAGCCACGTTCTTCGGCTCCTCCGGCTTGGGGGTATCGTCTGGCATGGGGGTTATGCGCGGTGCCTCCGGGCCTGCAAGAGACGAAGGGTGAGGAACAGTGCCAGGGCGCTGGTCGTTAAGTTAAAGACAATCGGGCGGGTATCGATGATTCCGCTGCTGAAGGACCAAATCTGGAGCAGCGGCGAAAACATCCCCAGAATTTCACGCCACTCGAAGTCGTAATTGAGGAACGAAATCATCCCGACAAAGAGCAACAGGAAGGTGAAGAAGAAACAGGTGATGGCGGCGAGAATCTGGTTCCGGGTCATCGAGGATGCGAGTACGCCCAGGGAACAAAACAGCGCTCCGTTTAAACCATAGATGAGATACGTGGCTCCCACCAACGACCATGCCGGCGCCATGTGGTTGCCGGAAAAGGCGTAAACCACCAAGACGTTGCTCAGCATCGGCAGCCAGAGAATCATGAAAAAGGTCCAGGCTCCGGCGAACTTGGCCGCGACGACTTCCCACTCCCGCACCGGCGCGGTGAGCAAGGACTCGATCGTGCCTAGCTTATACTCTTCCGAAAACGTCCGCATCGTAATCAAGGCCGGTTGGAAGAACAACAGAAAGACCGAGAAAACGTTGACCGCCGTCATCTGGATCACCGCGCGCGTGTTCTGCTTGAATTCCATCGCGGCGTTGAGCTCGAAGCAAATCCACAACCCGAGCAGGAGCGCACTGATGAACAGCACGATGTAAGCAATGGGCGACAGGAAGTAGCTGCCCAGCTCGCGTCGGTAGAGAGTAAAAAAGGTACGCATCGTTCGGGGTTAATCTTGGGTCAGCTCCACGAAAGCTTCTTCCAGGGTGGCCTTGCCCGGCGCCATCTCGCGCAGGCCCCAACCTTCTCGCTTGATCAGATCAAAGACACCGTCGCGGATGTCGTGATCCTTCTCGGCAAACAACTCGAGCCGCAGCCAACCATCGCTGGCCCCAAGCACCGTGACATCATCCACCCCGGCCAGTGCGCCCAGCTTCTCCTTGGCGGTGGCTTCTTCGGCCTTGATCTCCAGGCGCAGCGCACTGCTGCGGACCACCTTCATCACGTTGGAAGGCGTGTCGGAGGCTTCAATCTTGCCCTTATGGATGATGAGCACGCGCGAGCAGGTCATCTCCACCTCCGGGAGGATGTGAGTGGAGAGCAAAATGGTGTGCTTCTTGCCCAAGCTCTTGATCAGCTCGCGGACGGAGCGAATCTGCTTGGGGTCCAGGCCGATGGTCGGCTCGTCCAGGATGAGCAACTCTGGCTCGTGCACCATGGCATCGGCCAAACCGACGCGTTGACGGTAGCCCTTCGAAAGCGTGCCAATGATCTTGCGGGAGACATCCTCCAGACTGCAGAGCTGGGTGACTTCCTCCACCCGCTCGCGGACCTGCCCTTTGATCACGCCCTTGAGCTTGGCCCG
>CAWUJC010000371.1:0-3825 GCA_963922355.1 uncultured bacterium
TAAAAGTCGCGCACCTGCTGCGCAAAGGCCAAGGCGGGGGCTTCCAGGTACTCGGGTTGGATGAGCCGGTTCGGCCAGGTGGCCACCACCCGTACTTGGTTTGCTTGCGCCCACTGGAGAAATTCGCGGATTGCTTCTTTCGTGTCGATGTTGGCCTCGGGGTCCTGCAGGATCGCGATGACGTCGCGGAGATCAGCCTGTTGATTGTGTTCCGCATGGCCCGTTTGATCGCCCCAGGCGTTGACGTCGACGCGTGATTCCTCGATCGGGCCGTCCCACCGGAAGTCGTGGGGTAACTTACGGGCGTTGCTGCTTAGGTCAGCCAGGGTGTTCAGTTCGAGGGAAAGGATGAAGCGTGCCCAATCCAGCCAGCCAAGTTGGCGAAAGTGTTCCGGATCGCGGGAGAGAACGAACTCGTAGCTAAGTTGAGTGATCTCCCGCTCGTAAGCTTGATACTCCAAGACCAGTAGAACCGTATCGCCCGGTTTGAGCTGGCGCTTGGCACGTTCCAGGATGTAAAGACCGAGCCCGGCATGGGTGGCGAGATTGACGGAGGGGACGCCAAGTTCTTCTTCGAGCACGCGGGCGCTGATGCCGTAGTGGCTGGCCGAGCCTCCGAGGACCACCAAGCGAGGCTTGTCTTCTTTCTCGGCCATGGCGCGCTCCTTGAGGATGAACCAGTCGCTGGTCACTTCCTGCTCCCGCATGGGGGTGCCGAGAAGGGCTTCTACCCAGGCGGCGTTGAGCCCAAACATGGCGAGCAAACCGAGCAGGAGGCCAGCAAAGAAAGTGGTTCGAGGGCGAGGGAGTTTCATGGCATCGGCTGACTAGAAATCGAAGTAGATAAAGGTGTTGGCCGGGGCGAGGAAGTAATGGCGGATGACCAGGAAGAAGAAGATGCCAGCGAGTGCCCCCGTCAGCAGATTCAGCTTAAGCACGCAGCGGCCTTGCGGGCGGACGCGCTCGAGGGTCGGGCGGTACAGGGTCAGCAATTGCTGGCTGTTGGGTAGCGTCCAGCAAATGATAATCAGAAGGAGAATCTGCACGAGGGCGTAACCGTGGCCGAAGTCCGCCGCATTAGGCACCACGGCGATCCCAGCCCAATCCGCGGCGTGTTGGACCTCTCGCACCGAGGAGACGATGCCTTGCGGAATCGAGAAGCCGTTGAAGCCAAACAGACTGGCGACAATCTCATTGGCCTGGGCCAGGCTCTCTGCCCGGAAGTAGACCCAACCGACGTGGACGGCCACGAAGGTCAGCACGACAGCGCCCGCCTTGGCCCACCAGCCTTCGCCCTTCCAACCCAGGCTCACACAGACACGCGACCAAGTGTGCGCCACAATGAGGTAGAAGCCATGGAGCAAGCCCCAGACGATGAAGGTCAGGCCCGCGCCGTGCCAGAGGCCGCTGAGAAACATGGTGGCGACCCCGTTGAAGGCCTGTCGTCCTTTACCCTTCCGGTTGCCACCCAGCGGGAAGTAGACGTACTCGCGCAGGAAACGGGTGAGCGTGATGTGCCAGCGGCTCCAGAACTCCATCACATTGCGGGCCTTGTACGGGGAATTGAAATTGACCGGGAACTTCACGTCAAAGATGCGGGCGAGGCCGATCGCCATGTCGGAATAGGCGCTGAAGTCGAAGTAGATTTGCAGGCCAAAGCCCAGGGTGGCGATCCAGGCATCCAACGGGGTGAGAACCGTCCCCGCCGCTGAGGCGGCAAAGAGCGGATCGACGTAGCCACCGAGGGGATCGGCAAAGAGTACCTTCTTAAAGAGGCCGATGAAGAAGAGGGCGCCGCCGGTGGCGACATTGCGGAATTTGAGCTTCAGCAGCTTGCCGGTGAGTTGTGGAATAATCTCCCAGTGGCGGACAATCGGCCCGGCAATCAGGTGGGGGAAGAAGACCACGAACAAGGCGTAGTCGAGGAACTTGTAGTGTTTGGCTTCGTCGCGGTAGACGTCGACGATGTAGCTGATCTGCGTGAAGGTGAAGAAGGAGATCGCCAGCGGCAGGATGATGTTGAACGTAATGGGCTCACCGTCCGGCTGGCCGGTAAAGAAATCGGCGAAGAGATTGACGGCGAAATCGGTGTACTTGAAGTAACCCAGAACGGCCAAGTTGCCGCCCACGCCAGCGAGGAGAATCCACCACCGCTGCTGCGGATTGCGGAGTCGGACCATGCTCTCGCCCACCGCGTAGTTGAAGAGGATGGACCCAAGCAGCAGTGGCACGTAGTCCACCTTCCAATACCCGTAGAAATAGAAGGACGCGAGCGTCAGCCACCACTTCCGGGCCGTGCCATAGCGCTCGGGAATGAGGAAGAACCCCGCCACCGTAACGGGGAGAAAAACAAAGATGAACTGCCAGGCACTAAAGATCATTCGCGGCTCGGAAACGTCTTGTTTACTGACAGAGCAGGGGTCGACGCAAGGATTAGATTCCCTCCAAGTAGAGGACGCCTTGAGTTTGACTAGCGTTGAGGATCAGATCGGCCTGGACCCGACTGGTCTCGGAATCCCACTCGTAGCAGGTGGCACCATTTGATTCTTTCAGATGCTGCCGCATTTCCGGGAAGTCCTTGTCCCTAGGGTTGGCCACCTGCTTCCAGTCATGAACCTCCAGCAGCTTGTTGGCTCCCTCGGGGGTGATCTTGAAGTGGATCATGAAGGCGCTGTCGCCGAAGAGAGGATTTCGGTTGTGGATGTCCTTGATGTCCGTCATTCCAATCACTTTCGGAGCGGCCAGAAAAAGCGATAAGGTATTGTCGTGATTGAATTTATACTGGTGAAACAAGAAGGGAAAGGTGATGAAGATCACCAGAAAGATCAGCCCGCCATACGCGATGATCCCAAAGCCCGGGCCGCCTTTGCCTGGGCGGTGCTTTTTCTTTTTCACGGTGCCATTCAATGGCCCCGTGGCTCAACTGGCAAGCGGCTACATCTGCTCGGAGGTGCCGATACCCAACAGGCCAAGGCCGGTGCGCAGGGTTTCGCCCGTCAGGCGGCAGAGCGCGAGGCGCGAAACCTTCAGCTCTTCGCTCGGCGCGGTCAGCACCGGGCAGGCTTCATAGAACTTGTGGAACTGATCAGCTAACTCAAAGAGGTAATTGCAGAGGTGATGCGGGCGACATTCTTCTGTTGCTAGTAGGAGTAGGTCGCCAAAGCTGAGCAGGCGCTTGGCCAGGGTGATTTCGGCGTCCTCTTCCAGCACAATCTTCTCGGCGGTGAAGCTCTCCGGCTCCAACTCCGCTTTGCGGAAGATGGCGCGGGTCCGGACGTAAGCGTTTTGTAAGTAAGGAGCGGTATTCCCTTTGAATGCAAGCAGCTTGTCCCAGTCGAAGACGTAATCCAGATTGCGGTTCTGGGCGAGGTCGGCGTACTTGAGGGCACCCAAGCCGATGGTCTCGGCCAGGCGGGCGCGTTCCGAATCGTCGAGATCAGGTCGCTTCTCGTCCACAATGGCGCGGGCACGTTCCGCCGCTTCGTCGAGCAGGGCCTTGAGCTTGATCGCGGTGCCTTCGCGGGTTTTGAAGGGTTTTTTATCCGGCCCCAAAATCGTGCCAAACCAAGCGTGGACCTGCTCCACCCCGTCGGCAATGCCCCACTGCCGGGCCGTCTCGAAGAGCTGGGCAAAGTGCATTTGCTGGCGACCGTCGGTCACGTAGATCAACTCGGCAGGCTGGTACTCCTTCATCCGGTACTGGAGGGTGGCCAGGTCCGTTGTGGCGTAAAGGAACGCGCCGTCGCTCTTGCGGATGAGGAACGGGTTGGGGCGGAAGCCGCTCTCGGCTTCTTTGTCGGCCACGAGAAGCGGGTCCTCCTTGGG
>CAWUJC010000372.1:0-3818 GCA_963922355.1 uncultured bacterium
CGCCCAGCATTTTCACGATCGTGCCGTAGACGGCCCCCTGGTGGCGTTCGATTAGCTCGGCCATGGCAGACTCCGTCGCGGCGTCCGGGACATCCGAGCGAGTGCCTGCGGCCAGGATCTGCATCAACTCAGCGTCTCGGGACTCTTCCGCCATGGGGACAAGGTACAGGCAACTAGCTTGGACTAATCTAAGACGCTTTGCTGGTTCATGTGGTTTCGAACCGAACCGCTTCGGGCTCCGAACGGCTCTCGCCGAGAGAAGAAACTGCCGTCCGCGAGTCTAACCCGGTTCCACGTCCATGGTTGCGCAACTCCGGCGCGTCGAGAAGATTATATTTGATTCTTACGCCGCAGAGCGTATTAAATGGCGAGGCAATGGCAGGACACAGTAAATGGGCCCAAATCAAGCGCTCGAAGGCCGCAAACGACCAGAAGCGCGGTCAGCTTTTTAGCCGTCTGGGCCGGGAAATCACCGTTGCCGCCAAGATGGGCGGGGGTGATCCGAACCTGAATCCCCGCCTGCGGACCGCCATCGCCACGGCCAAGAAAGATGCCATGCCCAACGATAACATCGAGCGGGCGATCAAAAAGGGCACCGGCGAACTCCAGGGCGAGGCCTACGAGGAACTGATTTATGAAGGCTACGGCCCGGCTGGCGTCGCGATCTTGCTGGAGACCGCCACAGACAACAAAAACCGCACCGGCTCCGACGTGCGGCACGCTTTTAACAAGTACGGCGGCAACATGGCCACCTCCAACGCCGTGGCCTGGATGTTCCATCGCAAGGGCTACATTGCCGTCCCGCTCGATGCCTCGACCGAAGACGACATCATGGAAGCCGGGCTCGATGCCGGGCTGGAAGACATCACCACCGGGGACGAGTTCTTCGAAATCGTTACCCCCTACGACAAGCTGAACGAAGTCGACGACGCCCTGCGCGCCGCTGGAATTGAGAGCCAGGAAGCCAAGCTCACCTACATTCCGGAGAATCAGCAAGCCATCACCGATGCCAACACCGCCGGGCAAGTCATGCGCCTCGTGATGGCCTTGGACGACCTCGATGATGTCCAAGCCGTCCACGCCAATTTTGACATGTCGCCCGAATTGATGGAAGCGGCCGTCAGCTAGCCCCCTTTATCCTCATGAGCAACTGGTACTACGCGGAGAACGACGAGCAGAAAGGCCCCATCAACGAGGCCGAACTGAAGGAGAAATTCGCCCAGGCCACGTTGCCGCCCGATACGCTGGTCTGGGCCAAGGGCATGGCCGGCTGGGTGGAAGCCCACACGTTGCCTAAGTTCCAATTCACCGCCCCGCCAGCGCCCGCCGCGGATCCGGTTCCCCCTCTTCCCCCAAAAACGGAGACCCCCGCCGCTAGCGCTGCTCCGGGCCAGCCGGTAGAAGCTCCGGCCAAACGCGAAACGGCTCCCGCGGCGCCAGTCGCCGAACCCGCGCAGGACGAGGACACTTACGACGAACTGGGCGACATCATCAAAAAGCCGCCGGTCTTGGAAGTCTCCCAAGAGGATTTTGAGAAGAACAAGATTCTCGCCATCATGAGCTACATCTACGTGCTCTTTGTTGTCACGCTGGTCGTCGGCGCCAAGTCGCCCTACGCCCGCTACCACGGCGCCCAAGGGCTAACGCTCTTCTTCGTCACCACGCTTTACTGGCTTTTCGTGGTCTCGCTCTGGTTTGTCCTGGCCAACTTGATTCCGGACTTCATCTTCTACCTGGCGATGTTCGCGCCGCCTATCACTCTCGCCGTCATTGGCGTGATGAACGCCTACCAGGGCAAGGCCCAGCCGCTCCCGGTCATCGGTGGCTTTACGCTCCTGCGCTAAGTTCCGCCCTCGGCTTACAATTTCGACTCGGCGGAACGGAGGAGCTCGAGGAAGCTCTCCTTACTCTCGGCTGCCATCAAACTGTTGCGAGTCTCTTCGTTTTTGAGCAAGCGGGCCAAGCCACCGACGACGGCCAAGTACTCCGTCACCATGCGCTTGGGCGTCCCGATAACAAAAATCAGCTTCACCGTCTGGTTGCAGTTCTCAAAGTGCACGCCGCCGGTCGAGCGACCGGCCGCCAGCACCATGTCTTTGAGCGCATCTGTGCGGGCGTGAGGCAGGGCGATCTCGTGGCCCAAGACGGTGGGCTCAATCTTCTCCCGCTCCATCAACTCGTCCCAAAACTTCTTGTAGTCCAAAATCAGCTCATTGCCCTTCAGTTGGTGGGCCACTTCCTCAATGGCGTCGACGCGTTTCTCGGCTTTGACGTCCAGTTTCAGGTGGCTGGTCTCAAGAAGGGAGCTGATCTGCATGGGCGCGGGCGGGTTAGGTAATTCAGGTCAACAAGTGAGCGCGCCTATCTTGCCACGCCCACAGAGAATGCAAGAGTAAAGTCCAGTCGCGAGGGAGCTACAAGCTTGAGCCGCTCCACTTCAGTTTGTTCCGCAAGATGGTGTAGAAGTCGCGATCCTCCGTGTAAGCCAAGACGACGGGGTGCTCGGCTGGGCGGACTTCGATCCGGTCGCCCCCGCTGAGCGAGCCGGCGTCCTTTCCGTCAATCTGCACGATCAGCGGGTGGTCCTGATCCGGCACGTCAATGACAATGGGTTGCTCCAGGCCGACCACAATCGAGCGATGGGTCAACGAATGGGAGCAAATCGGCGTCACGCCCATCACCCGGGCGTCCGGGCTCACGATCGGACCGTCCGCACTGAGGGAGTAGGCGGTCGAACCCGTGGGCGTAAAGACGAGCAAGCCGTCCGCCACGTATTGCGAAACCAGTTGATCCCCCATGCTGACGTTGAGCCGCACCAACCGGGAAAGATCGCCACGCGAAACGCAGACGTCATTCAGTCCGTGCCGGATGCTCACGTCATCGTGATGCCCCCGCCGGATGGTGATCTCCAGCGCCAAGCGTGGACTGTTGCGTAGGTAGCCGTCGCTCAAACGTGGAAGCACCTCAAACACTTCGTCAGCCCCGACCGCCGTGAGGAAACCCAGGCTGCCAATGTTGACGCCAAAGATAGGAATGGGCGAAGGATAGATTGAGCGCACGCTTTCCAGAATGGAGCCATCACCCCCCGCGATCAGGAAGAGGTCGCAGTCGCGCGCCAGTTCCGGCACGGTGTGCCCCTTTTGGTCAATCAGGGCGGCGGTGCGAGTCTCCCAATAAAATTCGATGTCCGGAAAACCCTCGCCGTACTGGGCCAGTTCCCGCGTCAGTTTTTCCGCGCCAGGTTTGCTGCTGTTGACCTCGACGGCAATTTTTATCACATCTGATGGCATTCCTGTTCCCCCTTCGGGACGAGTCAAGCAGAGGGCATGAACGGAATCAAGCCGGCTCCCCTTCCTTTCCCGCATGTTCTCTTTGGTGCGCCACCAAATCCAGCCCGGTCTTTAAAACCACTAAGAGCACCAAGGCCAAAACCGGTGCCCCCAGAAACATCGTCAGGGCACCCCCCAGCATAATCACCACATGCAGAACGATCACCCGTTGGTAAGGTGCTGACATCAGCTTGCCAAGACGGGTTCTTTGGTACTCCCCCTTCCCCAGATAGTTGTAAACGAAGGAAAAGCCATGGCTGATGAGCAGGGCCAGAACCGCCCATTGTAAGTGGTACTGCCCAATAATCTCCGCAAGTTCCTCAGTATCCCCTTCGAAGAGGACCTCCGGTTTCACTTGATGAGTCGGAGCGTCTGAGAAAAGGCTACCGCCAAAGAGCGCAAAGACAAAGATACCGTGCACCAGAGTGAACATGCCGTAGTGCACGGTGAAAAAGGGGATCATGAAGAGCTTGAGCAGCCACGGTCCCG
>CAWUJC010000373.1:0-3813 GCA_963922355.1 uncultured bacterium
CGCAAGAGCCGGGAAGAAGTCCTCGGTAATCTACCCACACCGGCCTAACGCACCTCCATTGCCAAAGCTGAGATCGCTCCTAGTTTATACCCATGCCCACTCCCCCCACCGCCGTCATCCTCGCCGCTGGCAAGCTCTCGCCTTCGCTGGCTGCGGCCTATGGCCATACCTCCTCGGCCATGCTGCCGGTCAACGGCCGACCAGTCATCCACTGGTCGCTCAGCTACCTGAAAGAACTGGGCGTGACCAAAGCCGTCATCGGCACCAACCCGGCCGACGACCGTCTGCGCCGCTTCGTTCGTCAGGTCTTCTCCAGCCACTTCCAGTTGGAGTTTGTGGAGATTGAAACCGACCGCGGCCCGGGCGCTACCTTGCTCGAATGCCTGCAAGCCGAGACCGCGCAAAAGGAAGTTCTGGTCGTCCTGGGCGATACCATCTTCAAAACGCCGGATGCCGAGCTGCTCGGTTCCGGCGCAGACTACCTCCTCACCGTCGACGACGCGCCCGAAGCCAACCGCTGGTGCTACGCCGAGACCAACGACAAAGGAAAAATCCTTTCTCTGGCCGACAAACCGGAGGAACGCCCCGAGGACTGGCCTGTCCTCATCGGCGTTTACGAAGTGGGCGACGCTTCCCTCGGTCGAAAAAATCTGGAAGCCCAACCCGAGGACAGCCGCCTGGAGATGCGCCACTTCCTGGAACCCTACCTGGAACGTGGCTCGATGACCGCGCACACCGCTGCCGAGTGGCTCGACTGTGGCAACATGGATTTGCTCATTGGTTCGCGTCGCCGCCTCATCAGCGCCCGCACCTTCAATAGCCTGGAGCTGGACGAGCTGCGCGGCACGCTGACGAAGCGCAGCCGCAACACGGCCAAGTTCATCGACGAGATCAACTTCTATCGCCTCCTGCCCAACGATCTGCAGAGCTTCTTCCCCCGGGTGTTGGACTGGTCGATCGCACCGAAGGACACCTTCCTGACTCTCGAATACTACGGCTACCCCACCCTCTCGGAACTCTGGGCCTTCGAGGAATATGAGCCCAAGGCCTGGTCGGCCATTTTCACTCGCCTGCGCGATGTCCTGGCCTGCTTCGGCGAATACAAGTTGGAACTACCGGTCGACTCGATCCAACGCTTCTACTGGGGCAAAACCTACCAGCGAATCGAAAGCTTTGCCCGGCAGACCGAATGGGCACAGCGCTTGGTCGAGGCGGAGAGCGTCTGTGTGAACGGAGTCTGGTTAAAAGGCTGGCCCCAGCTGCGCGATCAGGTGCAAGAACGCGTCGCCGCCTTGGCCGCGAACTGCAAGCCACAGATCATCCACGGCGATCTCTGCTTCCCCAACATTCTGTACGATCCACTTTCGCATGCCTTCAAACTCATTGACGTGCGCGGCAGTTTCGCCGGTGCAGGGCTCTACGGCGACCCGCGCTACGACGCGGCGAAGATTCTCCACTCCATCCACGGCGGGTATGACTTCCTCATCCACGACATGTTTAGCGTGGACTTGGACAACGGCGCCGTGACGCTGGAGCAGTTCTTCCCCGCGACGCGGCCCGACGTGCTGAAAATTTTCCAGGAGAGCTTCGGCGCGGACTACGCGTTAGAAGAAGTCCGCTTTATCGAGGCGCTGCTCTTCCTCTCCATGTGCCCACTGCACAACGATCATCACCAGCGGCAGATCGCCATGTTTGCGATCGGCCTCCAACTCCTGAACCGTCTGCTCGACCATGAAGATCTGCATTGATATCGACGGTGTGCTCTGTGAGCTACGCCAGCCCGACCAAACCTACGCCGAGGTCCAACCGCTGCCCGGCGCGATCGAGAAGATGCAAGCGCTCAAAGCCGCCGGGCATTACCTTGTCCTCAACACCGCCCGGCACATGAAGACCTGCGATCACAACGTGGGGCTCGTCGTCAAACGTCAGGCCAAAACGCTGCTCGACTGGCTGGAGGATCACGAAATTCCCTACGACGAGCTTTGGTTCGGCAAGCCGCACTGCGACGTCTACATCGACGACAACGCCTACCGCTTCGAGGGCTGGGACAAGATCAGCGGCGACGGCACCAGCCTCCCAATGAACCACGAGAAAAAGGCTAAGCTGGAAGCGGAACTGGCGGCGAAGAACTCATGAACATCGTCGTTCCCATGGCCGGGCTCGGTAGCCGCTTCGTGAAAGCGGGCTTCACCACGCCTAAGCCGCTCATCCCGGTGGAAGGCCGCCCCATGTACGCCTGGGCAGTCGAAAGCTTACCACTCCAGCACGCTAGCTCGCTCATCTTCGTGCTCCTGCGCACGATGCCCAACTACGAGGAACTGCGGGACGATATCCTGAAGCGCTACGCCGCTTCCAACCCTGTCGTCCTCGACGTCCCGGAGCTGACCCGTGGCCAGTCGGAGACGGTGCTCCGCGCCCGCGATCTCATCAATAACGAAAGCCCCTTGCTCATCCACAACGCCGACACCGCCTTTGCCATCGAAGAAGACTGGGCGAGCCAAGCGATGAACGAAGACCTCGGCGGTGCCCTGGTGGTCTTTAAGTCTGACGAATCACGCTGGAGCTATGCGCGCGAAGATGAAAACGGCTACGTGGTGGAGGTGAAGGAGAAAGTCGTCATCTCTCCCTGGGCCACCACCGGCGCTTACTATTTCGGCCAAGGTGGAGACTTCGTCCAACTGGCGGAGGATGCCATCAGCGGAGGCGAGACAGAAAAAGGCGAATACTATGTCGGCCCGCTCTACAACAAGATTGCCGCAGCGGGTGGCCGCATCCGCAACTATGTGGCGGATGAGCTGTACTGCTTCGGCACGCCCGAAGACTTGGCCGAAACGCTGAAGAAGATTCAAAAGTAAGTGAGGAGGCCTTCCCCCATCGATCCAAGCGAGATCGACGTCGTCATCCAGGGCGCCATTGCGGGCAAGCCTTCGGATCCGGCTCGTCTCCGCCTGACGGCTCAGTGCCTGGGCAGCCTGCGCACGCATTTACCTGGCGCGCGGTTGATCCTTTCCACCTGGGAAGGTTCCGAGGTCAATGGCTTGGACTTTGATGAGCTAGTTGTCTCGAAGGACCCCGGCCCGCAGAACCTGAGCATCCAATACCGCCGGGTGCCCCCGCTCAACCTCAACCGCCAATTGGTTTCCACCCAAGCGGCCTTGGCCGTCACCGAACGTCCCTACGTGCTCAAGTTCCGGACGGACCTCTCCCTCAGCCACGCCAACTTTCTCGACTACTGGCACCGCCACCCCAAGCGCTGCCCGCAATGGAAGGTCTTTCAGGACCGCGTGCTGGTGTGCTCCTACTTCACCACCAACCCGTACCGCTTTGCCCGCCAAGCTTTTGGAGTGAGTGACTGGGTCAGCTTTGGGCGACAGGAAGACGTCAAGCTCCTCTGGAGCCCGCCCCCCTTCCCCGATAACTTCATGGAATTCTTTTTCTCCTGCCGGGAAAAGATGCACCCCTTCTACAAGGCGCCCATGCGCTATTCGGCCGAGCAATACATTTGGCTGACGGCCATGCGCACCCATGGCCGCATCAACTTCCACCATCAATGGGATTTTAATGACAGCAACGCCACCGTCCACAACACCACCTTGGCCAACAACGCCATGGTGCTGGAGCCGAAGCGCTTCGGCGTCCGTTTCCGCAAATATGGCTTCGGCCTGATCAACAAGCTCAGCATGTACTCCTACTCGGAATGGTGCAGCCTGTATCGGCAGTTCTGTGATCCAGGAGCCAAGCGGTCCACCACGCCTCTCCGCTCCGGGGCGAAGCAAGCCGTGGCCGATTTCATCTTCCGGCATGAAGGGCTGA
>CAWUJC010000374.1:0-3801 GCA_963922355.1 uncultured bacterium
AAGTTCAACTCCATCTCATGGTGCAGATGCCCTGACCGCATGAGGTTCGGACGACCAACCGCGCCTCGGAAATAAACTCGATCTTCACTCGACTTCCTCTTCACCAGAGCAATCTTACCTAAAATTTCCGGATAAAACAGCGATAGAATGGGGAAGAATTAATGTTTTCTTACATGTAGAGTCATTCTGAATCCCCCTCCCCATATGACTCCTCGAAAAGACACCCTCAAAGTTGGCATCGTTGGCACGGGCTCTTTTGCCCGCTCCTTTATCCCACTCTATCAAGCTCACCCTTCAGTCCGAGCTATCGCCCTCTGCGATATCCGCGCAGAGCGTCTCGCGAAAGAGGCCTCTGAGTTTGGCATCTCCGAAACCTATCCATCCTTTGAAGCTGTTCTCGATTCGGACTGCGATGCCCTCGCGATCTTTACCCCGCGACAAACCCACGCCCCCTTTTCCATCGCCGCGCTAGAGGCCGGCAAACATGTCTATTCCGCCGTTCCGGTTGCCACCAGCGTGGAAGAAATTAGGGCGATTGAATCCGCCGTGCGCAGGACCGGGCTCACCTACATGCTGGGCGAAACGAGCTACTATTACCCGACGGCTGTACTCTGCCGTGAACTCTGGCGACAGGGCAAATTCGGACGCTTTGTTTACGGCGAAGGCGAGTATATGCATGACATGGAGCACGGCTTCTACGAACCATTTCAGCACAGCGGCGGGCCACAGTGGAAACGCGTTGCCGGCATTCCCCCCATGTTCTACCCCACCCATTCGGCCAGCATGATTCTCTGCGTGACGGGCGCCCATTTCACCCAAGTTTCCTGCCTGGGACAACGGGATGAACACGAAGATGCTATCTTCCGCAAAGGGGCTAACCACTGGGATAACGAGTTCAGCAATCAAACGGCCTTGCTCCGGACCAGTGATGGCGGCACCGCTCGGCTCAATGAATTCCGCCGGATTGGCTTCTCTGCCGGGCGCAGTGTGCGAGTGAAAATTTTTGGCACTCGCGGTTGCTTTGAAGAACACCCGGAAGGCGATGTCTTCTACACCCACGATTACCAATACTATCAACTCAAGGAGCTATTAAATTGTTCGTCGAGCTCGCATCAGCATGACGAAACATCTCCGCAAGGCACGCAGGAAGACTTCTTCTCCGGCCTGGCACCAGTGCATCCGCAGTGGCGCCTTCCCCAGGAGTTTCAGGGGTTGCCCAATGGGCATTACGGTTCGCACCAATTCCTTGTCGATGACTTTGTGCGAGCCTGCCGCACCGGAGCCCTCGCCCCCAACCACATTTGGGCGGCCGCTCGCTACAACATCCCGGGACTCATCGCCCACGAGTCCTCCTTGCGCGGCGGCGAGCTCCTCGATATTCCGGACCTCGGCGCACCGCCCACGGACTCGACCTTCCTGGAAGACGAACTCAACGCGACAGCTCCGACCTGGGCACTCCCCCAACCAAGTCGAAGATCATCCGGCTAAGGGGCCAGCGTTCAGAAAACTAGAGCGATTTATTTAGTCTTTTTCTCCCAAGTGGTGCTGCCCTTTCGCCAATAGCCCTCGATCAAGGTCAGCGAGGGCGACTTAGGTAAGCCGAGAAAATTCTCGTTCAACCGACCGACGATGGTCTGAATAATTTGCTCCGCAAAGGTGGTTAACGATGGATGCACACCGCTAAACTCAGGAGGGATTTGATCTCCCCACAAGCTCAAGTTCCATTCGGCATAACTCAGCTCCTCCGGCATCTGCAGCCCAACTTTTTTGATCGCCTCGTAGTATCCGTCGCTGGCGACCACCACCTCTGGGCGATGCTTGAGGATCCAATCCCGAATAAGTTTCGGCTTGCGATGTGGTTTATCCAAAAGCAAGTCGTAGAGCATGAGCACCGGCTCAGCCTTAGGTTCCTGCGCCCGAAAAATAGCGTTTCCCGCCGCCACCGGAAATCCCATCAGCCGATCCACCCAAGGCGACATGATAAAACCAATGCGACGATACCCTGCCTGGCGAAGTTGTTGAATGCACTCCACCACATTCCACTGCAAATCCCAGTGAAAGCGATTGAAGTGAATCTTCGGATAGCTTTGCCCGAGACAGATCGGCGCATAACCTGACCAATCAATCTCATCCAGCGGTGCCTGCGGATGAGCCGGCGCCAGAATAACACCCCGAATATTTCGATGATACAGCGTCCGCTGTAAGGTTTTTGGGGTGTATCCACCTTTGCCGAGGAAGTAGGGCTCAACCCGGTAGCCGAGTTTCAACGCCGCGGTCTGCAAGTGATGAAAATAGTGTGGGTGCGTCGGGTGACGCTCGACCGAACAAAACGTACTGAGATAACAGATTTCGGAATGGACGCGATCGGTTCGCCTTCGCTTGGCCATATAAGCCATGAGGCGGGAGATTTCGGCGTCTTTCTCGTAGCCCAGTTCTTCCGCCTTCTTCCTGACCCGTTGACGAGTCCGGGTGGAAATCTTGGGATCGTTCCGCAGCGCTCGCGAAACCGTATTGCACGACACCTGACAAGCGGTGGCAATCGTTTGGAGGTTAACCTTCACGGATCGTGGATGGGGTCCCCCATCGTCTCTACCTCAACTTACGCGGCTCACACGCACAGGCAAGCCACCTCCCGACAAGAAAAAGCCGCCGGTAACCTCTAACCGACGACTTTATCCTCACTCAATATATAGGGGATGACTTACCTCCGGCGACGATAGGCCAGCAAGGCGATACTCCCCAGCATCAGAGCCGCCGTCGTGGGTTCCGGCACCGCCGTGACTTCGAGGGACTTTAAGCTGATGTCGGCGTAGTTGTTCGCGTCAATCCGGAGAACCGGCAACTTGGCACCAGCTAAGAGATTGCCGCTGCTCAAAGGCGTGGCGCCCACACCCGTGATTTCGTAAGTACCCGTCGCATAATCCAAGACCGCTGTGATGGTCTGCTCCGTGTTAATGGCGTAGACCGGGAAGACGAAGCCAGAACCATCGCCACTGACAATCTCCGGCAAGCCATCAAAGCGCAGATTTACGCGCAAATCTTCATCGCCGCCAGCCCCGCCCATCCGGAACTGAAAAGCCGACGTGCTGGTTCCCAGCGTCGCCAAGCTCGTGTATTCAAAGACAAAGCTGTAGGTGACGATGCTCGCATTGGGATCAAATGCTGTCCCTAATTCGGCGTCCGAGAAGGTGCGGGAAAGGGCTCCCTGGCCCGGCGTGTTGGTCGGGAAGAGTTCGCCCGCGCCGCCGGCATCGGCCACCGTCAACACGGGATCAGTCCCGAAGATGAAGCCCCAACCATCTTGACCGCGGAGGTCGCCGTCGGCATAGCCGCCGCCAGTTGTAAAGTCGATGAGAATGGCGTGTGAGGCCAACGGTGAGCAAGCTAACGCTAGCGCTGTGCAGGAGGAGAGGAGGATTTTTTTCATAGTTGTGGTGAGTTGAATTACCTCCAAGGATATTTTGGCAACCTCAGCCAAAAAAGGATGGGAAAGGATTAAGGTAACCCTAGCTTTCGGGAATCCGTTCCCATTTGTCCGCACCTCGACAACTCACCCGCACTCAAAAAATGGCGAAGCACCTGGAGCCCAGGCGCTCTCTCAACGTCGTCATCAGCTAGAGCTTGTTCCAAAAGTCCGGCGCGGCCCGCGTTGTGAGGATTTTTAGGTCGTGGCAAGGAGTGAGGAAGGAGCAGGTATGAAGTATACCTGTGACCGACGAACGACAACAACACGGTCTAGAAGGACCACAACCTCTTTGAGGCCAGTGCCTTTTGGCCGCAGGGCGGTGCTAGCGCACGGCA
>CAWUJC010000375.1:0-3801 GCA_963922355.1 uncultured bacterium
GACCGCGCCAGGTTGGTGGCCGCTGCGCCCGGCCCGTTGCAGCAGACGGGCCACGCCCTTCGGACTACCGACTTGGAGAACTTGATCCACTGGGGCGAAGTCGACGCCCAGGTCCAGACTGGAAGTGCTGACCACGGCCAGCAAGCTGCCTTCCTTCAGCCCGCGTTCGGCGTGTTCGCGTTCGTCGGGATCGAGCGAGCCGTGGTGCAGGGCGATGCGGTCTTTCAACTCGGGGCGCGCTTCGGTCAAGGCGCGGAACCAGAGTTCGGCTTGCGAACGCGTGTTGGTGAAGAGGAGCGTGGTCCGGGCTTTCTCGATGGCGGCAAGGACGCGATCCAGCATCGCGATGCCGAGGTGCCCGCCCCAAGGAAAGCGGTCACCTTCGGGCGGCAGAAGGGTGGAAATTTCAAAGGTCTTGGGCTGCTTGCCCTGGATCAGCGCCCCCTTGGTTGCGCGCCCAAGTAAGGCCTCTTGCGCTTGGGCAAGATTGCCCAACGTGGCGGAGAGGCCCCACACCCTTAAGCCGGGGCAGAGCTTCCGTAGACGCGCTAACGCGAGCTGCACCATCACGCCGCGCTTGGAAACGAGCAATTCGTGCCACTCGTCGACCACCACCAGCTTGAGTTGGGAGAAAGCACTGGGCGAGCCAACGAGCTTGGGCTGGCTCAACATGAGCGAGAGGCTTTCTGGTGTCGTGACGAGGGCGGGCGGTAAGCGATCGCGGAGCTTGGCGCGGGTGCGGGCAGAGGTATCGCCGGTGCGGGCCACCACCTCCCAGTCCAACCCCAGCGGCGCGAGGGGTTCCTGGAGCGCGGCGGTGATGTCACCCGCTAAGGCGCGAAGCGGCGTCAGCCAAAGGACGCGGAGCGGCGTTTTCTCGGAAGTCGCCTGTTCGGCCAGCGCCTCACGGAGGGCGGCAAACCAGACGGCGTAGCTCTTCCCCGTGCCAGTGGAGGAGTGGAGTAAGCCGCTCTTTCCCTGGGCATAGGCCTCCCAGACCTTGTGCTGAAAGGGGAAGGGCGACCAGCCACGTTGGGCAAACCAGGTCTCGATCCGTTGCTCCGTGGGCAGGTTGGGATCGATCAGCGGTTCCTTGGGAGGATGGGGGGAAGGCGGTGTGGCTTTGGCTTTCTTTTGAGGAGTCGCCCGTTGTTTGGGCTTGGGTTTACGCCCCTCTTGTTGGGCTCGTTCCTTTTTTCTTCGGGCTCGGATTTGAGCACGGGCCGCTTCGGGGACGAAGGCCGGGACGCCGCCGGAAGGCGTTTCCTCCTGCAGCCGGATGGCCGTGCCTTCCAGGGCGGGGGCTTGTTTCTTCGTTCGGGCCACGCGCTAATAGAGGGGAGTTCGTCCGCGAAGTCAAAAAACAGTGCGGTCGCCGCCCGCATGCCCTGCGAGGAAAAGTTACCTAAATGCCACACACGGTCGATTGTCGTTCCCGTGTTTTGCGCTAGGTTAAAGAGTTGATGACACAAGCTAGCGAACCGGAGATAAGCTCTGGCCTGCCCAAATTGGCGATGGCCGGGGCGAGTGGTTTTGTCGGCCAAGCCCTGGCGACGAAGCTGACCGAACGCTATGAGATCGTCGCGCTGACCCGTTCTTCCGCGCGGGCGGTGGAGAAAGATCCCAATTCGCGAATGAGTTGGCGGCACTGCGATTTGTTTTCAGTTAACCGAATCGTCCGGGCCATCCATGGCTGTGAGGTGGCGGTCTACTTGGTGCATTCGATGATGCCAAGCTCGCGCCTGACCCAGGCCAATTTCATCGATCTGGATTTGCTCTTGGCGGATAACTTTGCCCGTGCCTGTGAGGCCGTGGGGGTCAAACAGATTCTTTACGTGGGCGGCTTGATGCCGCATGGGGGGAAGCTTTCGGACCATCTGGCGAGTCGCCTGGAAGTGGAAAATACCTTGGCCTCGCGGAACGTGCCGGTCACGGCCTTGCGGGCAGGCTTGGTGGTAGGGCCGGGGGGCAGTTCGACGCGTATCCTCGTTAATCTCGTCAAGCGCTTGCCGGTTATGGGCCTGCCTCGTTGGTGCGATAGCCGCACGCATCCGATCGCCTTACAGGATTTGGTTCGCGCGGTGGACGATTGCCTGGGGCGGGAAGACGCGATTGATCAGCAGTTCGACATTGGCGGAACCGATGTCCTGAATTATCGCCAGATGCTGGAGACGACCGCATCGGTCCTCGGGCTGAAGCGGACCATGTTCCGCCTCCCGTTTGTCCCGTCCTGGCTTTCGCTCTACTGGGTGAAGTATTTTTCCGGCGCTCCCTTGGCATTAGTTGGGCCTTTGGTCGAGAGCTTGAAGCACGACATGGTTGTCCACGAGAATCCGCTCCAACAGCGCCTCTTGCCGGAGGCGATTAACTTTCGCCAGGCGTTGTCGCAGAGTTTGAATCGACAGGCAAACGACTTGGCGCCGAATCCGCGCCAGAGCATTCGCCGGCAAGATGATCGCGACCTCAAACAAGCCAAGCACGTGCGTTCCGTTCAGCGGATGACGCTGCCCCCCGGGAAAGATGCGCGCTGGGTGGCGCAGGAATACATGCGTTGGCTGCCCCGTTTTGTCTGGCCCTTGCTGCACTGCCGGGTCGAGGGAGCCGTCGTGCAATTTCGGGTCAAAGCGCTGGGCCTCAAGTTACTCGAGTTGACGCTGGCGCCAGACTGGAGCGGTTCGGACCGGCAAGTGTTTTTCATCACCGGCGGCCTTTTGGCCGAGTCCAAACACAACAAACGCGGCCGCTTTGAATTCCGCGAAGCGCTGGGCGGTAGCATCCTGATTGCCGCCATCCACGATTACAAACCGCGCTTGCCTTGGTACGTGTACATCTGGACGCAGGCGGTGGCGCATCTCTGGGTGATGAACGCTTTTCGGAACTATTTGGCCAAATTGGGACGGGAAAATCAGGCAGAGAGGCGGCTGGAAGTGATCGCGACCCCGGAGGTGGCCGGGGCAGACGCCCGCCTGGATGAAGGACGTTGAGCGAGCAAACCGGCGCAAGCCAGCGCAGAACTCGCCACGAATTTTGCCTCGCCAGTCTCGGGCGGAGGCGTATGCTTTCAAGTATGCAAGCAACTTACCGCCATTTCCTTACGCTGATCCTGGGGGCTTTCCTCGCCGCTCCGGCCACCCTTTCTGCCCAGAATGATAATGCCGTCACGAGTCAGGAGGCGCCGTTCATTCTCCTCGGACCGTACGAAATTTTTCTCAACAGCTCGGCGCAGTTGCCTTCCTTGGATGAGAAACTCGCCGGAGGCGAAACGCCGATCACCGCAGCGGACGGCAAGGAATTCTGGGTGTTGGACCTGACCTTCAAGAACGCGGGCAAGGAGACCTTTAAAGAACTGCAGCTCACCTTGGCCTTTAAGAGCCCGGACGGCACACCGCTGGCCATGGCGCCTTACGCGACCCAGCCCGAAGGCACCATCAAGGACAAGGCTCCGGCTCCCGGCCAGAGTATCTCCGGCAAGTTGATCTTTGAACTGCCGCAGGGTTCGAGCGAAGTCAACATGACGGCTGTGGGGGTGAAAGCTGACGACACGTTGACGCCGCCGGTCACGCGTCCGGTTCTCCAGAAGAACTACTAAGCTTACTAAGCTTTAGGTTACCGCCCGAGCCCACCGAGGACGATGTCGCCCGGTTGGGCGCGGCGCCGTTCTTCCCGCGTGGGGCGCTGGCGCCAGTAAACCGCCAGCACGCTGCCGATAATCGAGTGCACCACGGCAGACAAGGCCCCCGGCACCGCCGTAAGGGGATCCGGGAAGTGGGTACGGGCCAGCACGACGCCAAGGCCCGAATT
>CAWUJC010000376.1:0-3796 GCA_963922355.1 uncultured bacterium
CGCTTCGAGGCGGGCGGCTAAATTGATCGTCGAACCGATGGCGGTGTAATTAAAGCGCTTTGTTGCCCCCACATTTCCCACCAGGGCCGGGCCGGTGTGAATACCGATCCCGCATTCGAAGAGTTCGTTGTCGATCCCGGCGCGCGTCGTCTTGTAGTTGGCCAGAGCGTAGCGCATTTCCATCGCGCAACAGACGGCGCGCTGGGCGTGATCGGGTTGATCATCCGGCGCGTTCCAGAAAGCCATGATGCAGTCGCCGATGTACTTATCGATCGTACCTTCGTAACGGAGGATGACCTCACTCATCACATCCAGGTATTCGTTCAGGACGGAGACCACTTCTTCCGGCTCGCGGGCGTCGCAGTACTTCGTGAAGCCGCGAATATCGCAGAAAAGCGCGGTCACATCGCGACGGGTACCCCCGAGCGCCAGCGCAGAGGGGTTGGCCATCACGTGATCCATCACCCGCTTGGGCAGGTAAGCTCCCATCGCGCCCTTAATGAAGCGTTTGTCCCGGTCTTCTATAAAGTAACGGTGCGTGGTGACCGCAGCGAAAGCGACAAAGAGCCCGGTCAACGGCAGGGCGGTCGGCAACCAAAAATCACCACCAATGAAGAGCAGGACGGAAGCGACCGCATACAGCGCGATCGTGCCGCCGCCGACCGGCACCAACCAGTAGAAGTTCACCGTCAGCAACAGCCAGCACATGGCAAAGAGCAGCAGGAAGAGCAGCGCAATCCAGACGAAAGGCGGAACGGGATAGACATAATCCTCGTTCAAGATGTTGTCCAACGCGTTGAGGTGCGTCGTGACCAGGGGCACGTTTTCCGCCGCGATGGGGAGAGGACCGGTATCAAAGCCTTTGCCGGTAAAGCCAATCACCATCAGGCTATCGGCCAAGCGATCCATGATCCCTTTCTCCTCCTCCGACTCCGGCGGCTCAATGGGAGCATTGAGTTGGCGAGCCGCCATGAGCTGGCCCACCCGTCCGTAGCTCAAGCCGTCAAAGTCTTCCAAGTCGTGGCGGAAGTTGACGAGGAGCTGCCCCTCCTTATCGATGGGAATGCGGAGCGGCGGCCCTTCAGCCCGCGGCAGAACGACTTCCTTACCCAACTCAACGACAACCTCCGCCGGATCAATGTCGTAATACAGCATAAGTGACTGCAGCGAGAGGGACGGGTAGAACTGATCCTGGTAGCGGACGATCATGGGCAAGTAGCGCCGCACGCCGTCGCTCGCCGGCCGGTTATCGGCGAAGCCGAAGTAAGCCTCGGAAAGCAAGTTGGGCGAGAGGTTGATGAAGTCCACGTAGGGCGGCAGCCCTTCCGGTCGCTCGATCTCATGTTGTGCGAAGGGCAGATCGGCGTGATCCCCCCCCAGAATCTTACTCACGTCGCCCCGTACGTTGGGGAGCGGTGGCGTGGGCAACAGCGCTTCGGGCGGGAAGTTCTGCAAGGTGGGGGTGTTGCTGCTCGAAGCTGCCGTGATCAATTTGGGAAAGCTCTTGAAGCCGTCCACCAGCATGTAGTCTTCCTTCGAAAACTGATCGTACTCCCCAATGTCGGTCGAGTTCATCCGATCCATCTTGGGATTGGTGAACATAATATCCCAAGTGAGGACGCGTGGCCCGTCCATGCTGAGGAGTTTGACGAACTGGCCGTGAATGGAGCGAGCGAGCGGCCACTCGCCCAGCAAGTCCAGTGTCGGCTCGTCGATGCCCGCCAGAAAGAGCTTCGGGTCTGGCTTGCTCCCGTCCCACTCATTGCGGAGGAGAAAGCGATGATCGAGCGTGACGTACTCAATCCGCTTAAAAAAATCAAACTGCGAAAAGACCCACACCGTGAGGGTGATCGCCGCGGCCATGGCCATGGCGAAAATGGGATGCGATAACTTCCACTTCATAAAACGCCCCTTTGCTTACAGAGACATGCTTAGGCCCCACCTGCAAAAAATGCACGGCGAAAGATTTCCTTCTCGAAACGAGAACGAACATCGCGCTTTGGTCACACGTCGAAATGTGAGAAAAAGAACCATGCGCCTTCTTTGGTCCCTTCCCGCCGTCGTCATCCTCTCTCTTGGCCCCGGCCTGGCGAGTAGTCAGGCCGATGGGCTAGCCACCTACGTTCCGCTGGAAGGAGCCCCACCCGCGCTGCAGGCCGACCTGCTAGCCGTGGACCCGGATGCGTCGATCATCCGCCCGCTCGATTACGTTCAGCGAGGCGACAAGTTTATCGTCCCAAGCAGCACCGGCATCACGGCACGCGAAGCCTGGGTGCAGAAACTCGCCGATTGGGTCGAACCGCTCACCACGGTGGATGGCACCCTCCCCTTGGTTGAACCCGGCGAAATTCTCCTGGTGGAAACCTTCGGCTACGTCGAACTAAGTAAGCCCGGGGTCAAGAGCAAGTACGGCAAACCCATCACGGCGAACCCGGGCGACATCGTCCCGAGCAAGTCACAGCTCGCCGCCAAAGAAGAGGCCTCGGCCGCCTTGTTGATCGGCGGCCTCATTTCCGTCCGCCTCGGCGAAGACACCATCGCGGCGATCGAACACCGCGTCGTCGGCGAACCTGGCTCCCAAATTTGGGAGACCTCCATCACCCTCGAGCAGGGCTACGTCTTTTGTAAAATCGGCATGAAAGGTGGCGTCGAAACCAAATTCTCGGTCCGCACCCCGGCCGGTCGCGCCGTGGCTGAGGGGACGGACTTCGTCGCGCGTTATGAAGAGAAGCGACTCACCGTTGGCGTTGCCGGCGGCACCGTTTCTCTCCTCAATAATGCCAACCAAAAAGTAGCCAGTGGCACTTCCCTCAAGAAAACATCTCTTCGAGTCATTCACCTCCCTGAGGTAGCCGAGCCCATCGAGCGCATGACGCTGGATTCAAAATTTTTACAGGATTTACTGGAATTTATCCCGCTTCTGAACCTGAAAGTGAAGTCTTTACGGTCGAAGCTGGAAGTCGGCAATTCACTTAAATCAAACGAAGACAAGTACTTAGACAAGGTTTCAAAAATTTCTTACCTCCAAAAAGTGCGCCGAGAATAGTAGAACATGTCTTAACACCTTGTGACAGTTCAGAGACGGGTAAGAATTTCCTTGGTTTTTACGTCTTCACGAGGAATGATGGTCAGTGGAAATGGAGTTTAAGTAAATTGTTTGGCACCGTTCAGGCTTTTTACGTAAACGACGAGAACGCCCGCCGCAACTCTCCCCCTGACCACGAAGATCATGAAACGCATTTGCACTTACTCTCTCGCGATGATGCTGTCGCTCCTGACGGGCGTCACGGCCAGCGCCGCGGAAATGTTCTCCCTCGCCGTTGGTGAAAAGGAGCATCTCCTCATCACCTCCCCCAGCGGTCAGCAGGTGGCCACCCTCCCGGCGGGTACCATCCAACAACCGATCAAGGTCGGCTCCACCAGCTTTACCGTCAGCTACGGTCAGGACACCAACAAGCGCTACTCCGCCATTATTGCGCCGGATCCTAACCAGCCTAAGTCCCTTAATTTCTCCGTCGCCGGCAACCGCATCCAGTCGGACAGCAAGGCCAGCGTCACGGTTACCTTTTCCTCCAACCTGAAATCGGTTTCGGTCGATCCGGGCGCCTTTGGCCTCGTCACGCTCAACGGCAATCGCCTGACTTCGACCATCGCGGCTAACCAGAAGAGCACCCCGGCCCCGACCACCCGCCCGGTTTCCACGACGCCCAAGCCCGCCAGCGCTTCTTCCTCCCAGACGGCAGCGACCAGCAACGGCAGCTCGGCTCCGGCGACTTCGAACGGCTCCAACGGAGCC
>CAWUJC010000377.1:0-3781 GCA_963922355.1 uncultured bacterium
CGAGGGGCGGTACAAGATTTCCCGGCTGACCAAACGCGTGGACCATCAGAGGATGCCGACCATCCATGTGTTGGACCTCAAGATGAAGAGTCACCGCGACCAGGAGCGTGGACGGGAAGAAAAAGCGCCGCCGATCCTCACCACCAAGTTGGTCGACGCGGTGAATGAGCGCTTGGCCAAAAAAGAGCAAGTGATTCTTTTTCTAAATCGTCGCGGCTACGCCAGCAGCGTGCAATGCCCGTCTTGTGGTCATGTGGAGGAATCGCCCACCTGTAGCGTGCCGCTGACGTACCATCGCTCGAGCCGCAAGTTGGTCTGTCACTTTACTGGGTACACCAAGGACGTCCCTACGGTTTGCCCGGAATGTGGCTTTGATGACTTCAAGCGGCAAGGGCTTGGCACGCAGCGGGTGGAAGAAAGCATCCAACGCGCCTTTCCTCACGCGCGGATTCTTCGGATGGACTCCGACAGCATGCGGGGGAAGAACGCGCATCGCGATGCGCTGGCCTCGTTCGCGGCGGGGAAGATCGACATCTTGGTGGGTACTCAGATGATCGCCAAGGGGCTGCACTTCCCCAACGTCACTTTGGTGGGGGTGGTGAATCCCGATCACGCCCTGAACTTGCCGGACTACCGAGCGAGCGAGCGGGTCTTCCAGCTCCTTTGCCAGGTGGCAGGGCGAGCTGGACGCGGAGACATCCACGGCGATGTCTATGTCCAGTCGCACCAGCCGTTTCACCCCGCCATCCAGTTTGCTCGGCACCACGATTACGATGGCTTTGCGGAACAGGAACTGGACTTTCGCCAAGCCTTGAACTATCCGCCCTACCTGCGCGCCGTGCTTATTACGTGGCGAGGGCGCGACGCGGAGAAGACGCTCTACGTCGCCCAACAACAGACCAAGCAAATCCGTCGGGCGCTGGGTCTACCAGAAGAAGAGGGCGGGGAAGTGCCGGAGACAGCGGACTATCTGGTGGGTGAGCCCGCCCCGGCGCCGATCGAGCGCTTGCATGATCTCTATCGCTATCATCTTTTCCTCCGCACGACTAAGGCGCGAATGCTTACGCTTTCCCGTGCTTTGCGGCCGATCTTCATCGAGCAGAAAAACGCCTTACCCGACGGTGTGAAGGCCACGGTCGATGTCGATCCCGTCGGGATGCTTTAAATCGGCGACTCAGTTGCGTCTGCCCGATTCTCCCGGATATTGACGCGTGACGACGGTCTGGATACTAGGCGATCAATTGTTGGAGGATCATCCGGCCCTAGCGGAGGCGGATCCGAAGGAGACCGTCGTCCTGTTTGTGGAGTCCCAGCGCAGGGGCGGGCATCTCAAGTACCATCAGCACAAGCTGGTGCTCATCTATGCCGCGATGCGCCATCGGGCGAAAGAGCTGCGCCAGGCTGACTGGACGGTGGATTATCGCTCGTTAGAGAAAACGAAGGACTTCACCGCTGGGTTGAAGGCTCACCTGAAAGAGTACGAGCCCGAGCGGATCGTGCTCATGGAGCCGAATGACTGGGCCACCACGCAGGCACTACCCAAGCTGGAGAAAGCCATCAAGGTGCCGATGGAAACGGTGCCGACGACGATGTTCCTGGTTGGACGAGGGGAATTTGCCCAGTGGGCAGGGGAGAAAAAATCTCTGCTCATGGAGTCCCATTATCGGCGGATGCGGAAGAAGCTAGGCCTCCTCGTCGACGAGAACGGTGAGCCGGAGGGTGGGGAGTGGAACTACGACAGTGAGAACCGTCAGACGTTTTCGCAATTTAAGAAGGTGGCTCCCCAAGTGCCGGTGCTTCCTACGTCACCCGAGGCGGATGACTCGGATCTGCAGGACGTGATCGGATTGGTCGCCAAGCATTTTGCGGATCACCCAGGGAAGGCGGAGAACTTCTGGCTGCCCGTGACGCGAGCCAGTGCGCGGAAGTGGTTGGATAGTTTTATCAAAACGCGGCTGGAGGGATTCGGTCCCTGGGAAGACACCATGGTGGAAGGCGAACCGAAGCTCTTTCATTCAGTCCTGAGCCCTTTGCTCAACATCGGGTTGCTCACCCCGCTGGAATGTGTCCAGGCGGCGGTGGAGGCTTACCGAAAGGGCAGAGCGCCGCTCTCTTCCGTGGAAGGCTTTGTTCGCCAAATCATTGGTTGGCGGGAGTTTGTCAATGGAATCTATTGGCATCGCATGCCCGGTTATACGCATCTCAATGGCTTGGGAGCGAAGCGCCCCTTGCCAGAATGGGTTTGGGGTGAGGAGGGGAAGGAAACCGAGATGAATTGCCTGCGCCAATCGGTCCGCGAAGTGCGGGACAGCGGCTATAATCACCACATCCAGCGCCTGATGGTGCTGGGGAATTACTTTTTGCTGAGTGGCACGGATACGGCGGAGGTGTTGGATTGGTACAACTCCATGTACGTCGATGCCTACGATTGGGTGATGGCGGCCAACGTGATTGGCATGATTCTCTACGCCGACGACGGCTATTTGGCGACCAAGCCCTACGCGGCCGGGAGCGGTTACATCAACAAGATGAGCAATTACTGCAAGGGTTGCCGGTACAAGCCTTCGGTCAAAACCGGTGAAGAGGCTTGCCCGTTCAACTACCTCTACTGGAACTTCTATGGCGAACACCTCGCTCGCTTCTCCAAGAACCACCGGGTGGCGTTCATGGTCAAGCAGTGGGAGAAGAAAAGTGCTGCGGAGCAGGCTGCCATCCGCGAGCAAGCGGCGGCCTTTTTGGCCGGGTGAAGAGCCTTTGACATTCGCTGCCCTCGGCCTATGGTCGCGGCTATGTCTGTTTTAGTCGTTGGCTCTATTGCTTTAGATAACATCAAAACCCCGCGTGAATCCCACGAGAACCTGCTGGGAGGCAGCGCTTCGTACGGAGCCATGGCGGCCAGCTTCTTTTCGCCGACTCGCCTGGTGGGCGTGGTGGGGACGGATTTCCCGCCGGCGCACCGCGAGCTTTTCGCCGCCAAGGATATCGACCTGGAGGGCTTGGAAGTCGCCGAGGGTGAAACCTTCCGCTGGAGCGGGGAGTACGAAGCGAACATGAACAACCGCCAGACCCTTTCGGTCGCGCTGAACGTTTTCGAGCACTTCCAGCCCAAGCTGCCCGAGGCCTGGAAGGACACGGATTTCATCATGCTGGGTAACATTGCCCCGGCGCTCCAGAGCATGGTGCTGGAGCAAGTCACCGGCCCGAAGTTCGTCGTGGCTGACACGATGGACCTGTGGATCAACATGGCCCGGACGGACCTGCTCGATCTACTCAAGAAGATCGACATGCTCATCCTTAACGACAGCGAGGCGACGTTGCTGACCGAGGAAGATAACCTGATCACCGCTGGCCGTGCCATCCAGGGCATGGGGCCGAAGTACGTCGTCGTGAAGAAGGGGGAGCATGGCAGCATGCTCTTTGGCCCGGGCGACGAGTACTTCACCACCGGTGCCTATCCGCTCGAGAGCGTGCACGATCCGACCGGGGCGGGCGACAGCTTTGCTGGCGGTTTCATCGGTTCGCTGGCCGCCAAGGGCGATCTGTCCTTTGAGGCGATGAAGGAGTCCGTCGTCTTCGGTACGCTGGTCGCGTCCTATTGCTGCGAGCAGTTTAGCCTCAAGCGTCTGGAGACCTTGACGAAAGACGAGATCGACGCGCGTTTTGCCGCCTTCAAGCGTTACTCGCTCTTTTAAACCATCGACTTGCTGCCATGGCCTACGTCTACTTGTTCGTTGCCGTCGTGGCGGAAGTCATCGCGACTTCGGCGCTCAAGCTCTCGGAC
>CAWUJC010000378.1:0-3777 GCA_963922355.1 uncultured bacterium
TGGACATGAGGACAACCGGCCCGACCTCATCGCGGTAGCGTTCCAGCGCGGCGGCGAGGCGTGGCCAATCCGCCGGCCCGCCGGTCAAGACCTCGACCGGCTCGGTCCCTTGGAGGATGGTGTTGTCCTCCTGCCAGGAATTGAGCGAAACAAACGGCGCGCGCATGAGAAGACCGTAGGGGAAAGGAAAGGAGGCGGACAGTCGAGGATTGGGCAAAAAAATTGTCGCCTAAAACGTCGCGGCTTTCTGGAAAGCTTTGGTATCCGGATCGGGGCCGACGACAGCAACGGCCAAGGTGCGGTTGTCGACCAGTTCTTTCGCCAAGGCTTGAATCTCTTTGGCGGTGACGCGGGCTACGGCGTCTGTGATGCCCGCCGGATCATGAATTTTGCGGTGGCCCATCAGGTTTTCGCCCATCCAGACCATTTGGTTGGTGGTGCTTTCCAGGCTCAGGTCGATTTGCCCGATGGTGTACTCCTTGGCGCGGTGCAGCTCGGTTTTGCTCGGCGGTTTTTTCGCTAATCCGGCGATGGTCTTGAGGGTCAGCTCCAGTGCTTCGGGCGCTTTGTCGTTCTCCACGCCAGCCGAGATCACCAGCGTGCCGCAGTCACTCAACAGGTTGACCATGGAGTGGATGGAGTAAGCCAGGCCGCGCTCTTCGCGGATGGTTTGAAAGAGGCGCGAGCTCATGTTTTCGCCCAAGATGACATTGAGTAAGCGGAGGGCGAAGCGGCGGTCGTCATGACGCGAAACGCCGCGCAGGCCAATCATGAGATGCGTCTGCTCGATCGGCTTGGGCGTGATGCTAAGAACGGGGCGACCGGCCGGTGGCGGTACCGCTTGGTTCGTCGCACGACGGCCTTTGGGCAGTTTTTTCAGGGCGGGCCAGAGGAGTTGCTCGGCTTCGGCTAGAGTGATTTTTCCGGCGAGCGTGATCCAGAGATTGTTGGCGTGGTAGAAGCGCTTTTTGTAAGCGAGCATGTCGGCCCGTTTGAGCTTGGCGATGTCCGCGACGGTCCCTGCCAGCGGGCGACCCAAGGCGTGGCCGGGCCAGAGGAGGGCGTTGAGCTGGTCCATCGCCACTTGCTGCGGCTGATCATCGTACATCCGGATTTCTTCAATGATGACGCCACGCTCGCGTTTGATCTCCTGCGCCGGAAAGGTGGGATGCAGCAGCATGTCGACCAACACGTCGGCGACCTGGGCAAAGTGCTTGGCGCTCGCTTTGGCGAAGTAGCAGGTCATCTCTTCGGCGGTAAACGCATTCAGGTAGCCGCCCACGCCTTCGACTGCCTCGCTGATCTCCAGCGCGCTGCGGCGCTTAGTCCCCTTAAAGAGCATGTGCTCGATGAAGTGCGAGACGCCAGTCACGCCCGCTCCTTCGTGGCGACCACCCACCCGCAGCCAGAGCCCGGTGGTAACGCTTTCGACGTGGGGCATCTCGGCCACGGCCAGGCCAACGCCGTTGGGTAACTTTTTGGTCCGGAACTGCATGCTGGCAGCTTGGCGACTGGCACAACGAAGTCAATGGCGCTCCTCGGGACGTAAGTTCAAGATTGCCAAACACTAGAGGAGAGGCGTAGAACAGAAATTTGTGAAATATCGCGCGGTTTTACTCTTTGGAGCGCCCGGTTCCGGCAAAGGAACCCAGGGCAACATTCTTGGCACGATTCCCGGCTTTTATCATTGCGCCTGTGGCGATGTCTTTCGCGCGCTGGATTACCAGAGCGAGCTGGGGCAGAAATTTATCCAGTACAGCTCCAAGGGGAAGCTGGTTCCCGACGATGTCACCATCGAGCTTTGGGCTAGCCAGATCGACAACATGGTGCGCCTGCGCCGCTACAAGCCGGAGATCGACTTGCTCGCGTTGGACGGCATCCCGCGCAACGTCAATCAGGCCAAACTGATGGGCGAGCAGCTGGAAGTGCATCACGTCTTCCACCTCAGTTGCCCGGATGAGGATAAGCTGGTGGATCGCCTGAAACGCCGAGCGCTCAAGGATAATCGCTTGGACGACGCGAACGAGGAAGTGATCCGCCATCGCCTGCACAATTATGAAATCGAGACCAAGCCGGTCCTGGATTATTACGGCGATATTTTAGGCCAGGACCGCATCACGGAAGTCGACGCCACAATGTGGCCGTATCAGGTGCTGCGTTTTATTTTGGAAAATCTGGAACGCTCGCAGCGCGAGGCATCGTCGCCGGTCTTTGCCGGTCGCCAAAGTATCAGCGCCTAGTACGGCAGGCTATTTCGCCCCGTCCTTTTTTACGGATACCGGCTTGGCCGGATCATCTTTTTTGGCCTCATTGACGGCTTGAGGTTTGACCGGGCCGTCGGATTTTTCAACCGGCTTGCCTTCTGGAGCCGTTTTTTCAGGAGGAGATTTCTTCGGCGCTTCGTCTTTGTTTTCGGACTTGGAGGCAGACTTGTCTTCCACCTTCTTGTCACTCGAAGTGGGCTTGTCGTTCGACTTAACTTCCGCTTTTTTGTCTTTATCTTTGTCTTGGTCCGCTTTGTCTTCGGCCTCGTTCTTCTGGCCCGACTCCGGCTTCTTCGCCGTCTCGGCCTTTGCCTTTTTCTCGGAATCCTTGTGGACGTCGGAAGCGGATTTTTCTTCGGTCTTCTTGGCCGGCTCCTTTTGAGGGGAGGAAGATGTGCTCTTGTCCTTTTTTTCTGGAGCTTCTTTCTTTTCGTCGGAGGGCGGCGAGGATTTTTCGAGGGGGAGCGTGGTGCTCTTCTTGGAAGGCGATTGCTCTTTTTCCTGTCGTGCTTTTTCTACAGAACGCTTGCGCTCAGTTTCACGGCGTTGGCGCTCTTCTTCGCGTTTGCGTCGTTCGGCTTCGAGTTGCTCGCGGGCGGCGCGGAGTTCCTTCTCCTGGCGTTCGCGCTCGTGGCGTTCCTGCTCAGCCTGTTCCTCAAGCTCGATGTGCTCGTGAATTTCCGCCAGACGGGCGAGGGCTTTTTCGAAGTCGTCCGGATCGGGTTCGGGGACGTTTTCCTCTTCGGGGTCAGGCTCTGGCTTAGGCGTGGAGGTGGGCTCCGCCTGACCGCCGAGCGGTAAGGTGGTGACACCTTGTTCGTTGACGACTGGAGTTGCCTCGGCTGATGGTGTCGGCTGCGCTGCAGTTGCGGTCGGGGCATTGGCTTCTTCCTCAAAGCCCATCCCGAGTTGCTGAACTTCCACCGGGGCCGGCTGGACGTAGGACGGCGTGGGATCATTGACGAGCGAGACGGCGGGCTCCAGTTCTTGTGTGGTCGGGCGACTGCCACCTGGACGCGGCGTGCGGGTGACTGGGCGCATCCCCCAATGAGCGGCGGCGAACGAGATGGGAATCAAGCCTAGGAGGAGGATACCGAAGCTGACCATGGGCATGTCCAAGCTGTAGCCACGGAAGGCGAGGACGGCGGTTTCCATCCAGCTCCCTCCCAGGATCACCAGCAGGAAAAGGCCCGGGCCAGGACCGTAGTAGAAGAAGAACAAGCCAGCGCAGGCGGCCACGATCAGGTAGAGGGGGATGATGAGCCAGCCCGGGAACTCGTAGATGTAGTCGGCTTGCAAGATGTTCCGGGTGGCGAGCATCTGCACCTGCACGTTGGAGGTGGGGTGCACGAGGCCAGGGATGGCTTTGAAGGTGGGGCTATCGGTTCGGCCGACGAAAACCAGTCGGTCCTTCACTTCGCGCAGGTTTTGCTCCGGCTCGCCCCCGGTCTCAGCGACTCGGGCGTACAGCGGCACGTTGTCGAACGTGGCGGTCCAGGCGGCAGGATAGTTC
>CAWUJC010000379.1:0-3774 GCA_963922355.1 uncultured bacterium
TCACCAAAAGAGCGGAAACGAAGTGACACTGGCCCTGCGTTCCTCGGGCGGGCCGCAGCAAATTGCGTTAAGTGAGGACGGCCGCGTGACGGACATCGGCAATCAGCTCGAAATCAACGCCACCACCAAATACCTTTTTTCTGGGATTTATTTGATCGAAGCTGCCTTCCTGGCCCGCCTCGAAGCCGGCGTCAAAAAATCCGTTATCCCCACGTTTATGGACATGATTCGCGCGGGCGAGGGCCTGGGCGGTGTCGTTCTCGATGAGGGAAACTGGTCCGACATCGGGACCCTGGATGAGTTCGAAGCGATGAACCGCCGCTTTGGAGCCGAGGCTTCGGAGATCGAGATGATCCTGGCGGCGAAAAAACAGCGCGCTTCCGGGCCTTGCGCCATCTAGCCGGTTGCGGCTAAAAAGGACCCTTCCCATGGTCACCGGATTAAACGAGGAGATGCTGCTAGAGCAGACGCGCGAGCGCCTGACTTTGGACGAGTCTGCTTTTATCCGGTTAACACCGATCTTTAAGGGAGGTTCGTCTCGTTCCTTCTTCCGCGTGGAGCTACCGCCGGAGCGCAGCGTCATCCTCATGGAATATTCGCCCGACAAGGAAGAGAACCATTACTTTGTCGAGATTGCGGATTTTCTCGCCAGCCTCCGGATTGATGTGCCGCAGGTCTTGGCGCACGACGCCGAGCGCCACCTCATTTGGATGCAGGACTTGGGCGGAATCGACCTCCACAGCATGAAGGATGACCCCTGGGACGAGCGTAAAGAGGCCTACTTTGCCGCTTTGGATTGCGTCGGCCGACTGCACCGTGACGCCAAGGCCGCCTACGAGGCCAAGCCGTTTCCGCTCATGCGCGGCTTCGACACCAAGCTCTACCAGTGGGAGCAGGATTACTTCTTCGAGCATTTTGTCGTCGGCTACTGCCGGCTGACGGATGATCGAAACAGTAAGACTGCCTTGGGAACAGAACTCGCGGAATTGATTGGCCGTCTGACCTCCACCCCTAGCACCCTCATTCACCGTGATCTCCAGTCGCAAAACGTGATGATGCGCAAGCGCCGCGCTTGCCTGATTGATTTTCAGGGCTTGCGGCACGGCACCCTCTTCTACGATTTAGGTTCGTTGCTCTTCGATCCCTACGTCGATTTCTACGACAGCGAGCGCGAGGAGTTGCTTGATTTCTACTTTGACCAATTCCTGAAAAATGGGAGCAGCCCCGGTGGCTCGCGCGAGGCGGACCTGAAGTTGCTTTGGGACGCTTCCGCGCAGCGGCTGATGCAGGCCCTCGGTGCCTACGGGTTCCTGGGCCTCACCCAGGGGAAGACGCATTTCCTCGATCACATTCCGTCGGCGCTGGAGCGCTTGGCAGAAACGACGAAGCGCTCCGGCCAGTTAACGCATTTGCACGAGGTGGTTCAGCGTTGCCAGGAGGCCTCGCCCCAGGTGCCGTCGCAAACCCTCTCGTGATCGCCTCTAGACAAACCGTGGGCTTGGCGTAGCTTCAAAGAAACCAGTCGCCACCATTAGCCCCCACCAGTCATGCATGAAATTCTTCCCGAAAGCGCAGGCAACACCATCGGCATTCGCATTGCCGGTCAACTCGACGAAGCCGCCCACCAGGCTCTAATTGAGAAGCTCGATTCCCTCATCCAGGAGCAGAGCAAAATCAACGTCGTGGCCGTGTTGACGGACTTCAAAGGCTGGAGCCTGAAAGCCACGATCAAGGATTTCAACTGGGTGATGAAGCACGCCAAAGACATCCGCCGCTTCGCCGTGGTGGGCGATAGTAAGTGGCTGGAGTGGTGCGTCGCGCTGGACCAGCCCTTCGATAAGCTCATCGGCATCGAAGAGAAGTACTTCGAGGAAGAGAAGCTGGCTGACGCGTGGGCCTGGGCGAAAGCGGAATAGTTAGGCAGCGCGAACATGTCCCGTTCGTCCGCTCCGCGCATTCTCTTCATGGCCCGCAAGGGCTCCGTGGGCGAACTGCAGAAAATTCTCGTCGAGCGGGCTAAAACCGCGGTCTTTGCGCCCTCCAAAAAAAGCGATCCGACCATGCCGGGGTACCGGCGATTTTCTCGCGCGGAGGCCAAACGTCTTCGCCGCGAACTCAAAGCGGGAGAGTATGACCTCGTCATCTGCCATGCCCCGGCCGAGGGCTTGGCCCGGACGCGGGGCTTTTTTCTCAAGTGTTGGCTGACGACGGCCAAGAAATGGCTGCAGCACTACTGCAGCCTTGGCCCCGGGCTGATGCCCCGGCTGCTTCGCGGAACGAACGTGCCGCTGCTCGTGTATGAGTGGGACGACACCACGATCATTCAGCAGAAGCACTGGGAGTTGCTCGACGCTTGTCGCGCTTACTTCAAAGTCAACTGCCCGCCCAACTTGTACAAGGCCTTCCTCTTCCAGGGTGCGAGAAACGATGATGTCTTTAACATTATTCGCCAGCCGCAGTACCAGGAATGGGTGGAGAAAATTCGCCCCATTTCTCTTGGTGCCCCCGATGTCCCCGCGTTGCGCCAAGCGGTCGGGGGCGAAAAGACGGCTGACGTCTTTTTCTCTGGTGCCTTGCAGTACACGCGGGTAAGGGAAGAAGGGGTAAAGCAGTTGGAAGCACTCCGGGCGGAAGGCCTACGCATCGACATCCCCCAAGAGCGACTGAAGCCGGAGGAATTCTACCGCCGAATGGCCTCGGCCTGGTTGGCTTGGTCGCCCGAAGGCGCCGAGTGGGACACCCACCGCACCTACGAAGCGGCGCTGGTGGGGACGGTGCCCGTGCTGAATTATCCCACCACGCGTCGCTACCAACCGCTGGAGCAAGGCAAGCACGCCTTCTACTACGGCGTGGAGGGGGATCAACTCACGCAGGTCATCCGCACGGCGTTAGCCAATAAAGACAAGCTCAAGGAAATGGCCATGGCAGCGCAGGCCCACGTCGAGCATTACCATCTCCATGCTCGCTTGGCGGACGAGATGATCCGCGCGGGGTTAGCGTGACGCTGCACCCCGTTCATTTTCCGGCGGCTAGCGAAGGGAGAGGATAGCTTTACCAAACCCTGCTTAGACGAACTTGCCCGGGTTGAGCAGACCTTTCGGATCGAGGGCCTTCTTCACGGTCTTATGCAGGGCGCGAAGCTCGGGCGACGCGGCTTGGGGCCACCAACGCTTCTTCGCTAGACCGACGCCGTGTTCGCCGGTGATGACACCGCCCCAATTCAAGACTTGGGTAAAGAGTTCATCGAGCGCCTGATCAGCTCTCTTGCGGATGGCCGGATCTTCCGGATCAATCATCAGGTTGACGTGGATGTTGCCGTCGCCGGCATGGCCAAAGCTGGCGATATCCACGCCGTGTTTTTTGCTGAGTTTTTCCGTGAAAGCGATGAGGTCAACCAAGCGGGAACGCGGGACAGTGACGTCTTCGTTCAGCTTTTTGTAGCCGCTGGCTTTGAGGGAATAGGAGAACTCCCGCCGCAGGCCCCAAATGCGTTCGCGGTCGCGTTGGGCAACCGCGCTGCGGATGTCCAAACCGCCCAGCTTACGAATCACCTTGGTCAGTTTAATGGCCTCGGCCGCCACGGTGCTTTGTTGGCCATCGAGTTCAACCAGCAGGCAGGCATCGCCGGTGGGGACGAATTGACCGCCGAGGTGCTTACGGCTGGCGTCCAGGGTGTAGCGGTCGGCTATTTCTAAGCTGGAAGGTAGCAGCCCGGCTTGGAGGATGCCATGCACGGCGGCGGCACAGCCCTTCATGGTTTTAAATCCGGCGCGG
>CAWUJC010000380.1:0-3774 GCA_963922355.1 uncultured bacterium
GATCACCGATCTAGTTGCTCTGACTAAGAGTAAGGACCGAAGAGATTAAGCGGCAATTTTTGGCCAACTTATCTTGCGGGTATGCAAGATATCCCAGATTTACTCATTCGTCTGGCTTCAGCCTATTACAGCGCATCGCAGAAGGTGTACGAGATGCATGGCGATCCTGAGCGGGAAGAACAGATTGGCTTCACGACCACATTCTATTTTCCTGACACATTCAATGATGGAGCGCTGATCGTAGAAATTGCTTTGGATCTTGAAGAGTATTGCGTCTTAGTTGTAGCGCTTAATAGAAAGGGCGACGAAGACTGTGAGCCTGCGTACATCAAGGTCTACGCAGTGGGGTAGTAGGCTGTCGGTTTGCTGGAAAATTGAGCTACAAAGTTGCAGCTACCTGAGACAGATTCCTGTCCATTAAGCCGCAGCTTATAAACATAAACAGCCTGATTGGGTTGGGCCATATTAGCCGATGGTGATTTTGCTGTTCAAGGCGGCTACTGTGCCAATATCTGGACGTGTGGAGATTCGGTTGGAGAATGGGTGACGGCTGAAGGCTCGTTTTCCCCTCGTCTCTTTTGACTGTCCCCGAAAGCGTAGGAAATCCTGTCAGTATCTTCTTTCCGGAATCTTCCTAGTAGCTTAATTGCATCAAAATTCAGAGATTTGTGCCGGCGGTGATGTCTCCGATTTCCACTCTCTGGGCAAAGAGATTTTGCCCCTCAGTAGAGCTTGACGAAAACGCTGCATGCTGGCGACAAACTGCGGATGTTTCTGGCCGTAAATCTCCTCAAAGGTTGCCACGGGGCTGGGATAAGACTGCATGTCTTCCTTGGGGCGTTGCGGAGGAGCATACGCCTCCAAACGTGCCTTGGCTTTGACCTGTTGAAACTTGGATTCCTGCGATGAGATATCGCCAAGCGGCATGCCGGCTTTCATTCGCAATTGGCGCACTAACGGTGAAAATCCCATGACGTAATTTTTTCAGGTTGAGTGGTTGGACTGACAAACGGACGCGCGTGGCGTTTCGTTGATGCTAGTTGAGCCCCAGGTTCGCCCAAGGCGTCAACTGCTTGCTTGTACTTCTCTAGGTGGGGTTCGAGATAGTTGCTTAGTTCCAACTCTACGGCTTCACCTATTTTCTTGCCGTGGACAACATCGTCAATACAAACAAAAGAGTCTGGAATTTGGGAATGATGCATGGTGGCGAATTCCATTCCAGGTAATTTTGATTTGAGGTGTTCTTTGGCGTTATCGTCCAGGATTGGAGAGACGTAACAAGTGCGCTGAGGGGGCTCGGGATGGACCTCGCAAGCAGCGTCGGTTAGGGCGCTTAATTTCTCCTCTCCCAAGTCCAACTTGCTTTGGAAAAAATGCAAACAATCCGGATGTTCGAGAATTTGGCGAACGCAGCGCGCGGCATGGAAAACTGAGGATTGGGCGCCTTTCGGAGGATTTTTGAGGAAAGCGGGCAACAGTTCCGACAAAATGGCCAAATGTCTAAAGTCGGCCCTTGGCGTATCCGTATTAGCACCTTGTGGCAGGTTCATGGCGTTCCAGGTCTTGGTCTTGAGCAAGCACCCAGGGTTAGGGGCAATCCAAGAACCTGGAAACTGGCATCTTGCCCCCGTAGCAAGGAAAAAGTCAGGGACACCGGGCATGTATCGGAGAGCCTCGCCAATGCTATCTCTCAGTTCTCCTAACAATGGCTTGTCCAGGATGGGTGGCATACCTTCTTCGAGGTACGATTCAAACCGATTGAAATCATCAGCAACCTGAAAGATTAAATCGATGTCTTTCGATACATACGGGTGGTATTTGAGCAGGCCCTGAACCTTATCGGCCGCCAATTCGGCCCAAAGGTTGACTGCTTGTCCGCCGACCAAAGACCAGTCTCCACCTTCCAAAACTAGATCGGAGCAAAGGTCCAGATAGTCTTCAGGGCGTAATTTGAGTTCTTTGGTCACGACCACGTCAAGATAACATAATCAAAGGGAGTTGGTTAGGTTAAAAAGTTGCCAAATGAGCCGTTTTCCAGCTACGCGGATTAGTGCCTCCATGAGAGAGTTGCCAGGCAATTCCGATTCCGATGGTTAGAGGTAACCAGGCGACGAACCCCGAACAGGGACCGCACAGGCCGTGAACTTGATCTAAGCCCGTCGCGAAAGTCTTCTGCTAAGAGTCGAGGTTTGTAATTACTAAATACCTAACCCTATGTAGTCCTTCGCGTTGAGATCCAGAGAGGGCTCTGGAATGCCGCCGAAAGGTTGGGCAGAGGTGACCCTTATCTCACGTTTATGAAACTACATATCGTAAATTATTGGAGCCTCAACGACTCAACCAACGAAGAAATCCGTGAAGCTGTTTGGGTCTATTGCTATCAAGTTGGGCATGGCTTGTTCTACGGCCAACCAGCCGCTGTATCTGTTCATGACGCTCGTAGTCGTGCCGATGTAGTTGCGCGTGAATTGGAGGTTATGACTCCTCAACTCGGGGAAAAAGATTGGCATCTAAGGCATTCTGTCATTGCCGCGATGCGAGCCGTTATTGTGATATGTAGTCAAAGAAAGAAGGTGCCTGCGCGTACCATCAAGCTACTGGGCAACGCCATTTCTCGCCCGGGCATGCCGCAATGCCTTACGTTTACGGTCAAAGGGAAAGGGGCGCTCAAGGTAAATCTGGTCGCCCTCTATGTTCACTGGGTGCGTTCTCAGTATCGTCATCTGGCGGCCAAAAAGCAGCTTTGCCTCCGCTAAGCAGCCGAGGGCAAAAAAAGTTGAAAAAAATACCCTCCCGATCTGTTGACGTTTTGGGGCTCTAGAACCATACCTCAATATAGAAGCAACTTTTTTCTATGACCCAACCCCCCAACATTTCCCTGGAGGACCAGTTCTCGGACAGCGAATTCGAGCAACTGGTTCGCCGGGCGGAAATGCGGGCTAGGCTGATTCAGGCGCTCGATCAGCAGGATTGGATCACGCGCAAAGAGGCAACAATTTACATTCGGAAGTCGCTGTCTTCCCTCAATCGGGTGCTCAAGGATAACTCGGCAAGAATCAGGACCACCTCTTCCGGCCGAGACGTTTTGGTCAATCGACCGGATCTGAAGCGCTTCCTGGAGGATTCAGCAACAGGAGGATGGGAAGTGCTTCCCGGGGAGAATTAGCTGTCTTTCTTTTCAAAGAAGACCGCGGTCAAGTCTCCGTCAACTTTTTGGCTCAGCTCGCGCCAATCTTTTAGGGCCTTGAGGTCTGTTTTCATGCCCTTTGCGGTAGAGGATTTGGCAATGAAGATGCTGAGCTGTTGTTTGGGATCTGGCGCATGATGTAGTGCGTTCAGAATATCGCCGACAAAGTCTGTATTGGCCTGATTTGCTTCCTTAGAAAAATCCAGCACGTCAACGAAGGCCATCATGTGGTCATTTTTTAGGTGGTTGCCGTAGCGTTGGGCGACCAAGATGCCATTGTCTTCATGTCCCAAAATCTGGGCAATGGTCGAAAGGTGGATTCCACGAATCACGCATTCCGTCGCGAATGTGTGACGGAGGCCATGGAAACTGAAGTGATTTTCCTTTGGTAGTTCAGCTTTTTCAATTGCTGTGCTGAGGATCCGTCGTGGGGTGTAGGCCTGGTCGCCAGTGCCAGGGAAAACGGGACCTATTGCTTCGGGATTTTCGCGCCTAAGGCGCTGCATGAGTTGGCGGAGAGACGTGAAGAGCGGAATTTGCCGGGCTTTATAGGTGCTGTCTTGGTCCGACTTGCCATGGACAATGAG
>CAWUJC010000381.1:0-3774 GCA_963922355.1 uncultured bacterium
ACAAGACAGAGGCTGCGGTCGCTAGGGATGTTGCCCACAAGGTCCTGGCCAAAGCGGATGCCAGGGGACACGCCATTATTTGTGGGCTCGGCGGCATAGGCCTCGCCCATGATCGCATTCATCACCAGTGGGCCGCGAGCGGCGTCGACCAAGCGCTCGGCTTGGCTTGGCGCTTCCGCCGCGGGTTGCGCCAGCGCAATCGTCACGGCAAAGATCAAGGCCAGGATGGAGCCGCAGAAATGGGCCACCAATTTCACATGCATGCCCGAGAAGGTAGCCAAGGAGGGGCGCTGCGGCCGAGCTTGGAACTGTCAAAAGAATGTCAGGAACGTGGGTTTTACCGCCACGATTTTGTTACCTGGGGATAGAAGTCTGTTGCGGAAGGGGTTAAGGCAGATGTCAGAATGAGTCGGCGTGATGGGTTGGGGGATTTTCCTTTCCATTTGCGCGAAAGACCTTAGATAAGGTGTTGTGAAACACAGCGTTATCACAAAATTTTTTGCCGCCACATTAGGTGGGCTGATGTTGAGCGGCGGGGCAATGGCCTTCGCGGCGGGTTCGCCCTCTTCGGCGGTCACGAGCCTGGCGAGTCATGTCCCCGCCTTCGAGCGCGGTCATGCCCGTTGGAATAACTTCAAGGTGCCCAACAACTATGGCCACTCTCGCTGGAACCAGTTTAAGCAGGTCCAGGAGTGGAAGGAGGAAAACATGGAAAACCCTTTCCAGGCGCCAACTTCCAACCCGGGGCCAGGAAACAACGGGGGCAATGTGGGTGAAGGCGGTGATTCGCCATCTCCACCAAGTATGTTGAACTCACCTATCTTTGGAGGAGGGCAGAATTTTTCTGGTAGCGACATGTCTGGAAGTACGAGTGCTGAAGGTAGCAGAGGTCTGCTATTTTCAAGTAGTATACGCGTAGCTAATCCTTCTATACAGATTGCGCCCGTTGAATCATTTGAACTAAACGGTTGGACTCTTCCCAGCACGGGATCGGTTACAATTGATATTGATTACCCCTTACCTGTGACGGGTGATTTGGACTTTATTTTTTCCAATGCGGAGGGAAGTCCGGGCGATGGGTGGTCCTTCCTCGATGTGAAAGGCGAACTAGATGTGGAGGGCGATGTGAGCTTTCACTTCAACTTCGATGGCGTTCAAAATCTGGACGAAGCCAAGTATTATGCTTGGCAAGTAATTGAGGCGGACGGCGGCATCTTGATCGATGGTGAGCAAGTGGAGGGCGATTTTGTCCCGGCGGAATTTACGGGTATCAATGACTTCGAGGACGGGCAGTTTGCTTTCTGGCAGGGCGATAATGACTACATCATCGAATACATCCCGGACGGCGAGCAGTCCCGCTACGATCCCGACGTGTCAGGAGATACGTCGTATGGGTTTGAGAATACGATAGCCAGTGGGTTTGACTTAAGTCTATTTCAGGTGGTGAGTGTCCCCGAACCGAGCAGCACGTCCTTGCTTCTGCTCGGTGGCTTTGGCTGGCTGCTGCGCCGCCGGAAGTAAAGCAATCTGGGCTGACAAGCGCTCAAGATTTCTCTTTCCCTCCGCTAGAAAACGATTAGTAACGGGACTGTGAAACACAGGATGATCACAAAATTTTTCTCGGCTACCCTAGGTGGACTGATGTTGAGCAGCGGGATGCTCGTCTCTGCGGCTATTCTTCCCTCGTCGGTCGTCACGAGCCTGGCGAGTTATGCACCTGCCTTTGAGCGCGGGCATGCCCGTTGGAATAATTACCAGGTGCCCAACAACTACGGCCACTCTCGTTGGAACCAGTTTAAGCAGGTCCAGGAGTGGAAGGAGAGTCTGGAAACTCCGAGCACTAGTCCACGTGGGGGGAGATACTTTCCATCACAGGTTGAGCCGAATGACTTGGCTAATGGATCGTTTTTTGCTCCGAACGAAGTCTTTCCGGGGAGGAATTTTGACCGAAGTCGTAACGGGACGGGCCAAAGTAATCCGTTTTTTGGCGGTAGTGGTAGCGGTTATGCTCCAAATTCACCAAATAACCCATCCTTTGAAGGCCCGTCTGCCCCAATTCTTATTGATGGTAGTGACGGTGCTGTTTTCTATGGCGTGGGTGAAGGAAGCAGGTATTTTTTGACGCCTACTTCTGTTCTTCTTCGGACGGATGCCAGCTTCACTTTTGTTGACGCGGAAGGAGAACCTGGCTCTGGTTGGCAGTTTCTCGATATTGGTGGCGAGCTAGATGTGGCGGAAAGCGCGACATTTTATTTCGACTTTACCGACGTTCAAAGTCTAGACGAGGCTAAGTACTATGCTTGGCAAGTGATTGAGGCGGACGGCGGCATCACGATCGACGGTGAGCAAGTCGATGGGGACTTCGTCCCGGCGGAGTTTACCGGTATCGATGGCTTCGAGGATGGACAGTTTGCTTACTGGCAGGGGGAGAACGATTACTTCATCGAGTACATCCCGGACGGCGAGCAATCCCGCTACGATCCCGCTGTGACGGGGGATACGTCGTATGGTGTCGTGGACACGATTGGCTATACGAATTTTATCAACGCTGTTTATCATGAAGGATCAGGCACCGTGGATCTGAGTGGCAGCAATACCTACAGTAATTTTCAAACCATCAGTTCCGGGTCCCTTAACATTTCGTCGATCGGAGCCGTCGTCCCCGAACCGAGCACCACGTCCTTGCTTCTGCTCGGCGGCTTTGGCTGGCTGCTGCGCCGTCGGCGCGAATGAACTAAGCTTAAGCTTAAGCTTCCCCGTCAGTCGATGGGTTGAAGCGTTGCCGCAGGGCCGTACTGAAGGCGATCCAGTCTTCAGGCCGGTAGGCGACCATGAAGATGGAGATGGCGCCTTTGCCGGAGAACTTCAGCTTGGCGAAGACGGTTGGGTGCAGGGTGGAAGCCGCGAGTTCAAGCGTCTCCCAGGCGAATTCTTTCTTCCCGCTAAACCAACCGGTGAAGCGGATGCCGTCCCCATCCCAACTGATCTCGCGGGGGCTCAGTGTACCTAGGAGGCAAAGCCCAAGAAGAAGCCCAACGACCAAGGCCGAAAGAAAGAGCCCGATCAGCTCTTCCGCGTTGGTCCAGGCCGAGGGCGTGACGAGCAGCAGGTAGGCCGAATAGGCCAGGAAGAAGCCGGAACCGTAGCGGGCCAAGCCTTTGCCAAACTGGGCCCGCATGGTCATGACGTTTTCTCTTTTAGGAAAAGTACCGCCGTTGCTGATTGGCTGGATCCAACGTCACGCTGGTTGGCTGAGTCCAGCGTCGCGGTGGTCAATTGGATCCAACGTCACGTTGGTTACACGTAGATTGGCGTGCCAGAGGACTGGGTCAGGTCGCGGAAGCGGGAGATCAAATCGCGAGTGAAGGGGCCGGGCGTGCCGTCGCCGATCACGCGCTTGTCCACTTCCACCACGGGGATGATTTCCGCGCCGGTGCCGGTGAGGAAGATTTCGTCGGCGACAAACAGGTCGTAGCGTTGGAGTTGCACTTCCTTGACGGAATTGCCCATCGTGTCGCAGAGCTTCATCGCGCAGCCGCGGGTGATGCCGTCCAGCGCGCCGGCGGCGATCGGCGGGGTGAGGATGCGCCCCTTCTTGATCACGAAAATGTTATCGCCGCTGCATTCGGCCACGTAGCCTTCGGAGTTGAGCATGACGGATTCTTCCGCGCCGTGCAGTTGGCCGTCCACCTTGGCCATGATGTTGTTGAGGTAATTCAGGCTCTTGATCGCCGGGGAGAGCGCCGCCGTGTTCATCTGCTGGGTGGCAGCCGT
>CAWUJC010000382.1:0-3767 GCA_963922355.1 uncultured bacterium
TGCTAGCTGCCGTACGCTTGTACCTGCCCGACATGGATTCGATCCATGACTCGCGCCTCCTAAGGGCGTTGTGCTACCGTTACACCATCGGGCAAGAAGGTGTCCAACCGGGAATGGTTGGGAGTCTGTAACTATCCCGAATGGGCCGGGACCTGTCAAAGCCTAAGCACCAGAATCCTGGCCTGCGCCTAACTTTTCCTTGGCGAGGGGGCGTGCCCTTTGGTATCTTGCCCAACCCTCGAAACGGCGGACTCTGCTTGTTGTTCCGCCTGTCCTGCTCCCATCGTCTAGTCGGTTAGGACACGGCCCTCTCAAGGCTGAAACACGGGTTCGAGTCCCGTTGGGAGTACGCGCTGTAAATCAGCAAGTTACGTCGACAACTTACCAAAGACGTACCATTTCCAATTTATTGGGGGCAAGGCAGCGTTTGGCTATTACAGAAATAGGGTGTCGGATCGCCAGATGGATTGACTTGGGGTTCGGGGAAGTACTAGCGTGACCCATGCGAACGATCTATTTGTCTCTTATCATGTTGGTGGTGGCGCTGATGCCCGCTAAAGCTCAGTTGCTCTCCATCAGCGGTGGCTTCGACTTTGGTTTGAATATCACGATTCCTGAAGACTTTAGTCTCAGGCTTTCTTCTGAGCATTCGGCGTCCTTGCCACTTAGTTCCAGCGGTATCTTGATGGTTATTGAGGATGCATTTACGAGTGACTACGTGGACAACCTAGGTAGTGGGGGTTCGCAGATCTCTTCGAGTATTCTCCTGCTCCAAAATCCGGGAGAGAATCAACTGCTCAGTACGTTTAACTCACTCTCCTGGGGCTTTTCGGAACAGGATGTCACGGCCCGAGACTTGGTCATTTCGATTGGGAGTTTTTTCGTGGGTGGTGGAGGTGGCGAGCCGACGTTCAGTGATGGAGATGTGATCACCGTCCAAGCTCAATCGTTTAGTTCCAACAATAGCTTTGGCCTTCCGCCAGACAACATTACGAGGAAATCCCGGATCTATCTGGCAAATCCTTCGGGGCAGCGAATGTCCGAGTTCGTCGTGCCCGAGCCGACGGCGGCGACGTTGCTCATCTCACTGGGAAGTCTGGTAGCTTTGCGGCGTCGAAGCCGATAACTAGGGTTTTCTTCCCGCACGACTTTCATGCTCGCGGCGGGATTCTCTCCAGGCGAGCGCTTCTTCCATTTCCATCAACGTTTGGGGAGGGCCTAGTTGGTCTTCTTCCGGTAGAGGGGCGATCCGATCTCGATAGTCAGCGCGCTCGTCGGCAACCAAGCCGCGTTCGATCAAGGCGCTTTCGGGTTCAGTGGCGAGATCACCCAAGCGCTCCAGTTCCGAAGCCAAGGTGGAACGCATCTTGGCGAGGCGATCGGCGTGTTCTGGATTTTCGGCGAGGTTGTGGAGGTTGTCCGGGTCGGTTGCGCAATCGTAGAGTTCCTCGGGAGGTTTGCTCTCGGCCATAAAGAGGGCCTGCGCGTCGGTCAGGGTTCCGGCTCGTCGTCCGGCGCGGAGGTCTTCCATCGCGTCAATGGTTTCCATGAAAGAGATGCGCTGGGCGTAGGGGAGTTCGGGAAAATCATTGCGGATGTAGAGCCAACGTTGGTCGCGGAGGACGCGCACGCGGTCGAAGGCTTCATCCATCCGGTCTCGCCCGGCCAAGCAGTGTTCCCTGGGGTGGGGTGACGCCTGCTCGCCCAAAAACGCCCGCCCCTGATAGGTTTCAGGAATCGGGACGCCGGCGATCGAGAGCAAGGTTGGGGCGAGGTCGACCCAACTCACTAGTTCTTCTTGTACACTGCCGGGTTTCAGGTGGCCCGGCCAACGGATGATTAAAGGAAGGTGGATGCCCGCATCGTAGCACCAGCGTTTTTCCCGGGGGAGGCCGCGCCCGTGGTCAGAGAGATAGAGTACAACGGTTTGGTCAGCTTGGCCGCTCTGCTCCAAGGCTTGAAGGGCGCGCCCGATTTCTCGGTCTTGCGCCGCCAGGGTTTCAAAGTAGTGCGCGAGGTTCGCGCGCACGCCTGGCGTGTCTGGGACATAAGCGGGGACCTCGACCTCCCGGGGATCGACCGGGGTGGTTTCCCGACGGGCCTGTAGGCTGTTCTGCTGCCAGTCGGCTTGCAGGCGGTCGTCGCGCCACATGCTGCTCTCATGCGTCACGCTAAAATTATGGTAAAGCAGCCAGGGTTGCTCAGGCAACCGGCCTTCGGCCAGATCGTCAAACCAGACATGGGTATCGTCCGCAAAATCAGCCGGCGGCGTAAAATTAAAATCGGTCTTGTTCGCCCAGTTCACGTAGTAGCCGGCGTCCCGCAGCTCTTGGGTAAAGAGCCGGGGCGGGGCGAGCAGGGTCGAGCGCATGTGGTGGCTTCCCATCGAGAAAGCGTGGTGGCTGGTCACGAGGGCAGATCGGCTCGGCGCACATACCGGTGCGGTGGAGAAACCGTTCGTGTAGCGGGCCCCTTCGGCTGCCAAGGAATCAATGTGCGGAGTCTTGGCGACGGGATACCCGTAGCAGCCTTGGTGTCGCCCCGCGTCCTCGGCAACTAGTAACATGATGTTTGGACGGCTCGTCATGCGTTCAGCTATCCTTGATAGCCTAGATTGAGGGGCCCGTCATTAACGAACCCTCGTTCACTCGGGGCGATTCGTCGATCTGCTCGAGTTGAAGTGCCCAGAGGCAAAAATACCTAGGGGGAAGTGGAGGGCAACATGGCGAAGGTTGCGCTGAGCGACTCATAGCCAACGAGGCGGGAGTAGTCTTTTTCCTCTTCGATCATCTCCACTTTATCTAAAAGCTTGATGCTTTGGATCGACTCGGAAGTCTGCCGAATCAGACTGCGCATGATGGCGCGGGCGTGGTGAGCGCCGAGGCAATTGTGGATGCCGAAGCCAAAGGAGATGTGCGGATTGGGTTTGCGGTCGAGCTTCACCGTATTGGGCTCGTCGAAGACGTCCGGATCGCGGTTCGCCGAGGACCAGGCCAGCGAGATGCGCCCACCGGCTTCGACCTCATGGCCGTGCACGTTGGTGGTGTGGGGGCAGACGCGGCCAATGTGGGTCAGCGGGATGAAGATGCGGAAGAACTCTTCGGCGGCCGTATTAATCAGCTTGGGGTTTTCGCGGATGGTGGCCAAGTCGTCTGGGTGCTCGGCAAAGTAGGCGAGAATGCGCGTCACGGTGTGGATGATGGTGTCGCGCCCGCCAGCGAAGGCGATGTTGGCGTAGCCGAGTTTCTCTTCAGTGGTCAGTTTTCGACCGTCGTATTCAGCGGCGTTGAGGGCGGAGAAGAAGTCGTCGCCCGGATTCTCTGCCGCCTTGTCGAACATGTCCTGGCAGTAGGTTTCCATGAAGGCGCCTTTCGATTCGCCGTCGCCTTCCTTGAAAACGTGGACGCCCCAGCCGATCCAGGTCTGCGCCTCGGACTCATCGACATTGAGTAGGTAGGTGAGGGCATGGGACTGCAGCGGAATCGCGAAGTCGCGCACGATATCGATTTTTTCCGATCGCACCGCTTGGCAGAGGAGGCGGCCGATCAGTGCGTCAATCTTCGCGGCGACCTCTGGTTGCTTGGGGCGAAGGAAAAACGGCTCGACCAATTTGCGGTAGGCGCTGTGGACGGGCGGGTCGACTTCCAGTGGGTACTGGCGGACGGTGCGCACGCTTTCCTCCGACGGAATGGGCACGCGGCGGGGTGCGTCGGAGCTATAGGTTTCCCAGTCCTTGGCCGCTTGGCGAACGTCTTTCATCCGCAGCA
>CAWUJC010000383.1:0-3756 GCA_963922355.1 uncultured bacterium
GCTTGTTGTCCTCTGGCAAAGAACCGGGCCTTGGTGGCAGGCGATGGACCTGGGAAAGCTGGATTCACCTGCGCACCTCCTGCTTGCCTTGTTGGTGTTGGGCATTGCGGTCACCGGCCCTCGCACTTATCAATACGATCTCGTGGTGCTGTATCCTCTGGTGGTGGGGTGGTGGGCCTGGGGCAGGGCACAAGGCCGTCGACCGCTTTTCGGCGTTCTCGCCATTGTTTTGGTGGGGTATTTGAGTGATGCCGCGGCTTTTTTAGGGATTCCGCTTTTTACCTTGTTGGGTGTCATCCTGTGGTGGATGTTATGTAGTCATATAAGACGATGCGTCTCAATACGTATCATTTAACGACACTTAAGCTTTGGCCTAAATCTCGACAGGTTTGCCTAAAATGGCATCAGAGTGAAGCCCTAGGCGTCGCTCTTAGCGATCAACCCGACACTTTCTGCCCGGCAGATCGAGCTGGCTTGAGAGTTGCGCAGTAAAATTGGCAACGAAACGCTGTGAATAAGATGTTAATGATATTCTCGCCCGCAAGGATTGGGGGCTTTTTATGTTTCAGTAAAAAACAGTTGACGCCAGCGATTCCTTTTTATAGAAGAACACGTGAAATTAAGTCGTTACTCACCGGCTTGGAGTATTCATGAAGAAAAAAGGCATTAATCCCATGATCATCGGGGCCGTCGTCTGTGCCCTTGGTGCCATCTATTTGGTTTACTACATGCAGCAGCAGGCCGCAGCGGAGTCTCAGCGCAAGATGGCTGAGATGCGAGCGGACATGCAGAAGCAGCTAGACGCGAAAACAGGTGGCAACCAGCCGGTGGAAATTAAATCCGAAGTGGACATGGTCGACGCGGTCTTTGCCACTCAGGAGATTCCATCGAACGGCCGCATCGAGGGTGTCTTTTTGGAAGTGAAGCCGATGCCGAAGGATTTAATGCCAAACGTCTATGAGAACATTGACGACGTGGTCGGCAAATACGCCCGACGTAACATCAAGCCGAATGAGCCGCTCACGCCAGACAACGTGGCGCAAGAATTCCAGCGGATGTCGGCCCGGATGACTCCGGGGATGCGAGCGGTCGCTTTGCCCGTGATTGCTCGTGCGGATAGCACTGGCGGCTTTGCGGCAGACGGTGACTACGTGGATCTCATTGTGACCGGTGAACTAAAAGGCCCGGGCATTCCGAAAGATTCCAACTTCACCAAGACGGTGATGCAGAACGTTAAGGTGCTCTACAATCCGGCTGCGGGTGACTTCCGGACGGAAACAAGTTCTGGTCTGCGCCCCCTTTCGACACCGGAAATTAAAGTGACGACGACGTTTGAGGTGACCCCGGAAGAGGCTGAGGCCCTGGTTCTTCTCTCCTCCTACAAAAACATTTACATGGTGTTGCGCCACAAGGACGACCGCGAAGTCTTCCGCTCCCGTGGGGTGACGTCGGTGGAACTCACCACCAACCCGAATGCTGTTAAATCCCGCATCCGTCGCTCCTACAGCAAGTTGCCTGAGGTCCAGGATCGGATTCAAGAATCTGTCGAAAACCAGACGACCACCACCGACGAAACTAACGAGCCTTCTCCCAATGAACAAATTCTCCAACCTTAAGGCGGCTGTTTTGAGCCGTAGTTTGCTGTACCTGGCCTTGTGCCTGGGGATGTTGAGTAGCCTTTCGGCTCAGACTCGTCCGAACGACCTGGGTGGCCAGAAGTACGACGTCTTCCTTGGCGCGAGTAAGACGGTGCAGCTCGACCGCTTCGTCGAGGATGTCACCAGCTCAGATTCCAACATTGTCCGGGTCGAAAAAGTCCCCGGCAGCGAAACGCAGATCTCTCTGACTGGCATCTCCCTCGGGCGGGCCACCGTGACGGTGCGTTCCGGCACCGGTTCGATTACCTACAACATCCACGTCAGCCCGCAGCCGCAGCGCATTTACATTAACGTGCCGGAAAACCGCCGCCTGACGTTTACGCAGGATGTGGAAGAGTACAACGTCTCTCAGCAAAACGTGATTGGCGTTCGCCAGCCGGATGACAACGTCCTCGTGATTGAAGCCACCGGCGAAGGCCGCACCTCGCTTAATGTGATCAGCGGCGGCGAAATCTACCGATACTTTATCTCTACCTTCAGCAATCGCGGCGCAGATCGCTTGGAAATTCAGAATTCCTTCACCAAGAAGGGGTACCGCTTCCTGAACATTGAGTTCGATCGCGACCAAGCCATCATCACAGGCACGGTGCCGACCCAGGAAGAGCTTGATGACGCCGTGCGCATCGTCAAGGAGTACACGCCCTACGTGGATGTCCGCGCCGTGGTGGGGGCCGTTGGCTTGGATTACGCCGAAAGCGAAGAAGAGCGCGTAATCATTAACAACATTAAGCGCATTGCCGAGTTGCCAAACCTCATCGTCAAGGTCAAGTACGCTCAGCCGATTGAAATTCGCCGCAGCACGTTCTCGCGCGTGGCCGGTAGCCCCGTTTTGGAAACATCCGTGACGGACAACGAAACTCGTCTCACGACGAACACGGTCGAATTACCGCCGGCTGATGCCGGGAGCGGCCTGCTGGAGCGCCCGGTACAAGAAGGTACGATTGAGCAAATCACCCGCACAGAGGACTACACTGTGCCGGAGAAGATTTTCCTTTTTGGCCAGTTGGAAAACGATTTGGAAGAAGCGCGAGCCATTCGCGTCGCTCGCACCTACTGCCCGTTGGTTGTTTCCATGGTAACGATCAAGAATCCGATCCAACTTCGGATGAAGGTTCGCTTCGTCCAGGTCGATTACGATCGCATCAAAAACACGGGTGTTCTTTGGAGTGGGCCTGGCCCGAATGGCGGCCCTTTGGTTCAGTTGAACATTGCGGGTGCTGATCCCTTTGGCAATTTGATGACCATCGGGCAAAATTTTACCGGTCTTGTTCCTGGGGCACCGACTTCGACCTCGTTCACCACGCGCGCTTTTACCACCGGTCTGCAGACCAATGCCAGTGCCACTCTTCAGCTGACGGAGACCGAAGGCTGGGGCAGCATCTTAGACGAAGCTGAGTTGTTTATGATCAACGGCCAGCCGGGCCAGCTCTTCAATGGCCAACAGATTCCCTTTACCTCCAGTTTTGCCGTGACGGAAAACGGCACTGTGGTGCCGGAAATTAGTTTCATTAACGTGGGTATTAGCGTGACGATCGTCCCGCTCCGTTATCGTCGGTCTAGCCAAATTGTGGGGGAAGCCCAGGAAATCGTGGCCGGTGGTGATGCCGGCACGCGTTTGATTCAGTCCCAGGCTAGTTTCATGCAGCTCAACCAGCCGGTGGGCGACCAGCCGGTGCCTCCTTTCATCGATGAATCCACCAAGTACGTGGACGAGAATGGGTTGATCGGCTTGGAGTGCTTCGCCAACATCTCGACCTTGGACCCCTCGGCAGGTGCTGGTGGTAATATTGGTTTCCGCAACATTGGTAACGGCTTCTTCGCTCCGCAGACGATTGATAGCTCCTCCAGCGCTCGCGCTTTCCTCCGCGAAGGTCAGTCGGTCGTCGTGGGTGGCTTGCTCGAAGAAGACACCACGCGTACCTTAAGCAAGGTGCCGTATCTGTCTGAAATCCCGATCTTAGGCAAGCTCTTTGAAGCTCAGGATAACGGTTCGAACAACAGTGAGCTTCTCGTCGTGTTTACGCCGGAAATTGTCCGTATGTCGGATGATGACAAAGCGCGTATCCCGGAACCTTCCATGCCAGAGATGGTTGACTTC
>CAWUJC010000384.1:0-3755 GCA_963922355.1 uncultured bacterium
CTACCTATCTCTCGACTTCATGCGTTTTCTGACCGGCATCAAGCCCACCGGCTTCCCGCATTTGGGCAACTACTTTGGCGCGATTGAGCCCGCCATTCGCCTCCAAGCCGAAGGGGAGGCGTTTTACTTTATCGCTGACTACCATGCGATGACCACGGTGCATGACGCCAAGTTGCTCGAAGAGTACGTGCACGAAGTTGCGCTCACCTGGCTGGCTTGTGGACTCGATCCTGAGCGCGCCGTTTTCTACCGCCAGAGCAGCGTGCCGGAAGTGCAGGAACTGACCTGGTATCTCTCCACCGTTACGCCGATGGGGATGCTTGAGCGTTGTGTCAGCTACAAGGATGCCATCGCCAAAGGGCAGCCGGCCACGCACGCTTTGTTTACGTATCCGGTGCTGATGGCGGCGGACATTCTGCTCTACCACGCCAACGTCGTGCCGGTGGGTCAGGACCAGAAGCAACATCTGGAAGTGACGCGCGACATCGCGAACAAGTTTAATGACACCTACAAAAAAGTGCTAACCATTCCAGAGCCTCGCATTCAGGAACACGTCGCCAAAGTGCCAGGCTTGGACGGGCAAAAGATGTCCAAGTCCTACGACAACACGCTGCAGCTTTTTGGCAGTGCCAAGCAGTTCAAAAAGCGTGTGATGGGGATCAAAACGGACTCCACGCCGGTGGAGGATCCCAAACCGACGGAAGATTCCTCGCTCATCGATCTCTATAAACTTGTCGCCACGTCGGAAGAAGTCGATGCCTACACCGCTCAGTTCACCGCCGGTGGCGTCGGGTATGGTGATCTCAAGAAGCAACTCTTGGAAAAGCTCAATGGCGCCTTCGCCGAGATGCGGGAGCGCTACGAAAGCTTTGCTCAACGTCCCGATGACGTACGTGATATTTTGAAAGCCGGGGCCGAACGCGCCCAGAGTGAAGCCGCGAAAACCCTCGATGCCGTGCGGGCTGCCGTTGGCACCAAGCCCCAAGACTAACTGGCGCCATGAGCGAACCTTCCTCCCAGACTCCCGCGCCAGAAGCCATGCCGGAGACGCCTTTGCCGGACGGCGTGCCGACGGCTGATCTTGGGACGCCGTTGGAAGAAAGCGCCGAGCTGCGGGTCAAACTGCCGGTCTTCGAAGGTCCGCTCGACTTGCTCCTCTTCCTCATCAAGAAGGAGGAAGTGGATATTTATGAGGTGCCGATCGAGCGCATCACCAACCAGTATCTCGATTACCTCCGGCTCATGCAGATGCTCAACCTCGAACTGGCGGGTGAGTTCCTCGTCGTCGCCTCGACGCTGCTTTACATCAAGAGCCGGATGCTCCTGCCGAAGGATCAGCAACCGCCGGAAGAAGAGGCGGAAGAGGATGATCCGCGCTGGGAACTGATCCGCCAGCTCGTTGAGTACAAGAAATTCAAAGACGCCGCGTGGCAACTTCATCTTCGGCAAGTGGAGACCGAGAAGCAGTTTTCTCGCAGCGCAACGCCTGAGCGCCCCGAGCCGACCGAAGAGGATGAACCGCTGGGCGTGGGCGACGTCAGTCTCTTTGATCTGATCAGCGCGTTTCAAAAAGTGCTCGACCGGGTCGATGAGCGAGAAGACCTGAAAGAAATTTTCGAGGACCGCTGGACGGTCAGCGACAAGATCAACGCCATCCGCAGCATGCTCACCACACGCGAGCACGTGCAATTTGACGAGCTCTTTGCCGGGACGGCCAGCCGTACGGAAGTCGTGGTGACTTTCCTGGCCTTGCTCGAGTTGATTCGCATGAACCAGCTCCGCGCCAAACAAGGCGGCGCCTTTGACACGATTGAAATTGAGCGGGTGGATGAGCCGATCGACGCGGACTCCCAAGTCACCGATGCGACGCCTGGTGCTGAGCCCACTCCCGAAACAAACCCGACAGAATCTGACGCCTAACCATGGAACTGCCCCGCATTCTCGAAGCCCTGCTTTTTGCTTCTGACAAGCCGCTGCCCCTGTCGCGCTTCGTCCAAATTTTGCGCGACGCCGCCCAAGCCGAGCCGGGCGACGCCACTGAAGCCTACGCCAACCTGAAGGAAGGGGAGGTGGAAGAAGCCCTCCAGCAGCTCCAGGCAGGTTACGCTGAAGCCGGTGCTGGCGTGGCGCTGATCGAAGTCGCCGGTGGTTACCAGCTGCGCAGTCAGGCCGATGCGGCCACCTGGGTGCGCTTGCTTTTTGAAGACGCCAAGCCGCCGCGCCTGAGTCAGCCCGCGCTGGAAACCTTGGCCATTATTGCCTATCGCCAACCGATCTCACGAGCGGAGATGGAATCCGTCCGCGGTGTGGCCGTGGATGGTGTCGTCGCCACCTTGGTCGAGCGGAAATTGATCAAAATAGCCGGACGCTCCGAACAGCCCGGCCGCCCGTTGCTCTACGCAACAACGCCGGCTTTCCTGGAAGAATTTGGCCTTAAGGCGCTGGACGAACTGCCCAACGCCGACGAGCTGCGCCGCATGCAGCTGCAGAAAGAAGCAGAAGACAAAGCTGCCGCCGAAGAACAGGCGGCAAAAGAGGCAGAAGAAGCCGCCGCCAAAGAAACACAACCGGAGCTAGAAGCCACCCCAAGCGAAGACTCGCCAGAGGAGGAAGCCCAGGAATCTGAGCCAGCTGAAGTGTCTAACTCCGAAGCAGAAACGGCAGAAGACGAGCCTGCCGAAGAGACCAAGGCAACGAATGGCGAAGCCGAGTCTGAACCGCTAGAGGAAGATGAGGCGGAGTCCACTGAGCCGGAAGCGATTGAGACTCCAGACGACGGCGAAGAAGAACCCAAGGCTTCTGCTTAACCCATCGAAACTTTTCCCCATGTCCCGGGACAAACTAAAAGACCTACGCCACGAGATCGACCGCATCGATCGGCAACTCCTCGAGTTGCTCAACGAGCGGATCGACGTCTCGATTCACATCGGCGCCGTGAAGTTGGCCAGCGGCCGGCAGGTTTTTGCCCCTGGTCGGGAAGAAGAGGTGCTGCAACGCTTGGAGCAGCTGAACCCGGGGCCGATGGACCGGGAGGCCCTCCGCGCCATTTATCGCGAGATCATCAATAGCTCCGTCGCGGTTCAGGCGAAGCTGGCCATTGGTTACGTGGGGCGTCGCGGCTCCCAGATCGCCATGGTCGCGGCGAATCGTTTTGGGCCCAGCCACAGCTACCGGGGCTTCGATGCCATCGCCAAACTTTGGGCGGCGTTGGAAGCCGGGCGCATTGAAGTCGGCGTCGTTGCCCGCACTCGGCTTGTTCCCTACGCTTTGGAGCATGGCAAGCTGCCTTGGCCGGTTTGTAGTGAGTTGGGCGGTCCGGAGGAAAAGAGCGGCGAGTCCCTCCGCTACCCTTATTACGTGATTAGCCGCAGCGAGGGGCAGGGGGCCAAGCACGGGCGCACGGTGTTCTGGTTGGAGACTGATTCCGCAGAAATGTGTGTTAAAAACGTCAAATCCTTGTTACAGATGGAGAAACTAAAACTATTGCGCAGCGAAGGGGTGCCACAGCGCCGTTCGGGCCGTGATCTGTGCCAACAGATCGAAGTCTCGGGCGATGTGTCGGAATCCCAGTTGCGCCAGCTGATCGAGAAGCTTCCCCAGGGTTTGGTGAGCCGTTGGTGCCGCCTGGGGTGTTTTTCGTAACCGCCCTCCATGGCCGAGCCCCAGGACACGCCCCAGCCCGATTCCCCGCCGCCGCTTCCGCCTAAGCCAGCCGGGGGAGCTGTGCCTCCGCAAAAGCCGACCGCTCGCGTTCC
>CAWUJC010000385.1:0-3752 GCA_963922355.1 uncultured bacterium
GGCTCGAGGCGCAGCGGCGTCTGCGTCTCCAAAAAGGCGAGTAAATCGGCCGGGGCATCGAGCGAAGTAAAGAGGTCGAGCCAGACGGCGTTGGCCTCCTCGCGGAAGCGCTCGCCTTCGGCGCTGCTTTTGGCGGCGGGGTGTTCGCGGAACTGGGCGAGCGTGCTCTGCTCAAAGGCCACCCCATCCAGGCCAAAGCGAACGAGGTACTTGAGCCAGAGGTGCCAGTCCATCACGCAACGGAGGTCGGTGCGGACGCCACCGAGTTCGCGCACGACGCCGGTGCGCCAGAAGGTGCCGGGCTGGCAGCAGCGTCCAATCAGCATCGTGGCTTCTAGGTCGCGCTTGGTTTCCATTTGTAGGAGGCCAGTGACCTCGCCGGTCGCGTCGTTGAACTTGGCGCATTTGCCGCAGAGGACCATCAGATCGGAATCGAGTCGAAAGCGGCGCAAGACGGTCTCCACCGCGCCGGGCACGAGGAGGTCATCGGAGTTGATCCAATTGAAGACCTCGCCTTGGGCTTGGGCCAGACCTTGGTTGATGGCGTCGCTTTGGCCTTGGTCGGGCTGGCTTTGCCAGGTCAGGCGGGCGTCGGCGTCGCGCTCCTGGAGTAAGGTGGTGCTTTGGTCGGTGCTGCCGCCGTCCCTCACGATGAGCTCGTAGGGCAAGTCGCCTTGCTCGTCCAGAATGCTCGCCAGGGTCTGGCCGAGGTAGGCGCCCTGCTGGTAGGAGGGCGTGATGATGCTCAGGTAAGGCGTGGCCATCACCAACCCCTCCGTTTGCAGAGGCTGCGCAGGAGTCGGCCCCAGACGCCTTTCTTCGGCTTGTTCGTTGCTTGCAGCAGGGAATGGAGCAAGCGGGTGGAGCCGCTACGCGGGTCGCGGGAGTATTCGGCTGGGGCTTGGAGCCGGGCAGCGGTTTCGGGCCAACCGTCCCAGAGGCAGTCGCGGGCGAAGGTGGCCATGCCGTGTTCGCGGAAGAGCTCCAGGACGAGGGGGTCCCAGGCGTAGAGGCCATTGGGCGGCTCGTTGATCGTGGCGAAGTCGATCCCGGCTTCGCGGTACGGGGCGAGCCATTCGGGCGGGAGCGGGCGGAGTTCCTCCGCGCCGACCGCGTGCATGTGGTGGTACTGGTCGAAGAGCGCGGCGGGCCGCTGGCTGGGGTCGCGCAGGCGCTCGTAACATTGGTACCAGCGTTGTTTGCTCGCCACCCGGGCGGGATCGATGTACTGGAAGTGGAGAAAGTGGAGGTCCGTGCAAGTGAGAACCGGGCCGTCCGGCTTGATCGGCACGCGGGGGCTGTGGATGACCTCGCCCCGGTGGGCGGTGCCGTCGTCGAGAAAGCCCCAGGCCGAACTGCCTCGGCTGCGCCAGTAGTGGGTGGCGCCGTCCTTGACGTTGGCCCAGTGGAAGCGGACGCTGGTCCCGGGTTCTGCCGCCAGGATTTGGGGCCACTCCGGGCTGGAGGTCCAGTTGCCGGTGATCGCTTCGTCGGCGTCCAGGGCCAGGAGGAGGCGCGGGCCGGGAACCATCTCGCGCGCCGCGTTGATGAGGAGGGCCTGGCGCTCCGGCTCGTTAAATTGGGGATTGGGGTTTTCGATCAGACGGACCTTCTCGAAGCTCCGGGCGATGTCGCGGGAGCGGTCGGAGGAATTTTGATCAGCCACGATGATGACATCGGCCCAGAGGGACGCCGCGGCGAGGAAGCGCTCGAGGATCCATTCCTCGTCCTTGACCGGGGTGAGGCAGACAACAGTGGGCGTGCTCATGCCAAGATGGGGGCTTACCCGCCGAAAAGGCGCGACCAAAAGCCCTTCGGGGCGGGGAGGGCGCAATCCGGTCGATAGGCAGGAATGGTGCTGCGGAGGATCTCGACGCCTTGGTTTTTCTCTTCCCAGGATTTCCAGTCGGCTTCAATCGCTTCGGGGGTGGGCTTGACGGGTTGCTCTTCGATTCGATCCAGCTCCTGTTCGCTGAGGTAGCCGAGGTTGCTCTTCCCGCGTTTGTCGCGGTACCAAAGGCCCAGCGGTTCGGCTAGGCGCTTGAAGCGGAAGTCCTGCTGGACCTTCTTGCTGTAGAAGTCGTGATCGGCGGCGGCCTGGAAGGTGGCGTCGAAGAGTCCCCAGGCGCGGTGCAAGCCTTTCCACCAGACGGGGTTGGGGCCGATTTCGCCGTCGGCAAAGCCCTCATTATCCTCTTTCCCGGAGTAGAGGCGTTCGTATTGCAGATTCTCGGACCAAACCTGATTGGGTTTGGTGTGGATGTACGACGGGTAGCAGGCCAGGGCGACGCGGGGGTCGGCCATCCGCTCGCGCTCGAGCATCTCGCCCGCGAGTTGGAGGGCGTCGGGTCGGTGACGGTCATCCGTGCTGGCACTGGTCAGGAACGGGGCTTGGGAAAGGACGATGCCGCGGTTCCAGGCGGCGTAGACGGTTTCGCGCTCCGGGACGTGGACGTAGACGAAGTGGGGGAAGTGCTCGACGTATGGGCGGATAAGCTCGTCTTCCTTGCCGGGGGAGGCGGTGTTGACCACGATGACCTCCAGCCGGTCTTGCTGGTAGAGGCTTTGGGCGATCAGATCGTCCAGACAGCCGGCGATAAACTTGCGGCTGTTGTAGACAGAAACCAGGGCGCTGACCAAGTAGGAAGAAGGCATAGGAGCGCCTGATCTAAGCATAAGGTTTTGTGCGAGGCAATCGCGCCGCCGTGGAGCTGATTTTGGGGGCGAAAAATAGGCTTGTTCGAGGGAACGGAACCGATAGTCTTCCTGGAGTCTGCGTTGGAGATCGCGCAGAACCTACTTCTCGACAAGAACTTAAGGGGACTACATGAAAACATCTCGGACTACCGTGCCGTATTCTAAATCTTGCTTGCAGGCCGTGTTTCTTTGCCTGACGGCGATGTCAGCGCAGGCCGTTGATGTGGTGATTAATACCGACATCCTGATGCCGCCGCGCGATGCGAACACCATTCTGGCTGACGGCGATACGTTGACGATCAATGCCATGGTCGAAACCAACGCGGCGATTCCGGGCAATAGCTCCGCCATTTTAGCCAACGGGAACAACACGATTACGCTCAACGGCACGGGGCAGATCATCACCAACAACGGTGCGGGTAGCAACGCGATTCAAGTGCTGACCGGAACGCCAACAGACGTGGTGAATGTCATCCTCAACAGCGGATCGAGCATTACGACGGCTTCGAACGGGGCTGACGATGCCAACGGTATTGTGAATCTGACCGGCAGTGTGACCAACGTGACGATTGAATCCGGTGCTAGCATCAGCACGAACACGAACGGCGGGATCAACGGTAACGGCGTGCGGGCGATTGGTACCGGGACGACGGTCAACAACGGCACGATCGAAACGCGCACCTTCGCGGGAGGTTTTGATACCGGGCGCCAGGCCACGGGTATTCTTTACGGCCTGCAGGCTGAGGTGACGAACAACGGCACGATCACGACCAACGTGGGCTTTGTGAACGCGAACAACCGCGTGGCCAATATCGCCGCCGGCATTGATGTGGGTGTGATTGGTTCGACCGGAACCTCCACCATCACCAATAGCTCGACCGGGATGATCGATACGGCGGTGAGCAACAATCGCTTCAACTCTCGCGGCCTGTCGATCTCGACCGGAGGCGGCACCGCGACGAACGAAGGCGTCATCCGCACGTTTAACTTTGGTGGGAGCGACGGCCAGGGCATCTACGTGAACGGCGTGGCCAACCCGGCGACGACGCAAACCG
>CAWUJC010000386.1:0-3728 GCA_963922355.1 uncultured bacterium
GCATCGCACCTTTCCTCCGCGGGCCGTATTCGACCATGTACGTCGGTCGTCCCTGGACCATCCGCCAGTATGCCGGTTTCTCCACCGCCGAGGAAAGTAACGCCTTCTACCGCCGTAATCTCGCCGCCGGGCAGAAAGGCCTCTCGGTCGCCTTCGACTTGCCGACCCACCGCGGGTATGACTCCGACCACGAACGCGCCCAGGCCGACGTAGGGAAGGCCGGGGTGGCGATCGACTCCATCCTGGACATGGAGATCCTCTTCAACAGCATCCCGCTGAAGGATATCTCGGTCTCCATGACGATGAACGGCGCGGTCATTCCCGTGCTGGCCTTCTACATCGTCACCGCGCTAGAGCAGGGCGCCAAGCTCGAGCAACTCAGCGGCACGATCCAGAACGACATCCTGAAAGAGTACCTGGTCCGCAACACCTACATCTACCCGCCCCAGCCGAGCCTGAAGATCATCGCTGACATCTTCCGCTACACCTCGGCCAACATGCCCAAGTTTAACTCCATCTCCATTTCCGGCTACCACATGCAGGAAGCCGGCGCGACCTGCGACCTGGAAATGGCCTACACCCTCGCCGACGGACTGGAGTACATCCGCACCGGGTTGGACGCCGACATCGCGATCGACAAATTCGCCCCGCGCCTCTCCTTCTTCTGGGCGCAAGGTAAGCACTACTTCATGGAAGTGGCCAAAATGCGCGCCGCCCGCGCCCTCTGGGCCAAGCTGGTCGGCCAGTTCAATCCGCAGAACCCGAAGAGCCAGGCCCTCCGCACCCACAGCCAAACCAGCGGTTGGAGCCTGACCGAACAGGATCCGTTCAACAACGTCATCCGCACCGCGGTCGAAGCCATGGCCGCCGCCCACGGGCACACGCAGTCGCTCCACACCAACTCGCTGGACGAAGCCATCGCCCTGCCGACGGACTTCTCCGCCCGCATCGCGCGCAACACCCAGCTGGTGCTGCAGGAGGAAACCGGCATCTGCCGTGTGATCGATCCCTGGGGCGGGTCCTACTTTGTCGAATCGCTCACCGGGGCCATCATGCGCCGCGCTTGGGGCCACCTCCAAGAAGTGGAGCAACTCGGCGGCATGGCCAAGGCGATTGAAGCTGGCGTCCCGCAGCAGCGGATTGAGGAAGCCGCCGCCCGCCGCCAGGCGCAGATTGACTCCGGCGAGGAAACCATCCTGGGCGTCAACGCCTACCAGCCGGAGAAGGAAGAGCCGATCGAAATCCTGGAAGTCGATAACGCCGCCGTGCGCGAAAGCCAGATCGAACGCCTGAAGAAGCTCCGCGCCGAACGCGACGGCAGCAAGGTGGAAGCCTGCTTGAACGCCATTACCAAATGCGCCGAAAGCGGCGACGGCAACCTCCTGGAACTGGCGGTGGAAGCCGCTCAGGCCCGAGCCAGCCTGGGTGAAATCTCCGACGCGATGGAAAAAGTGTTTGGCCGCCACCAAGCGCGCGTCCACTCTATCACCGGGGTGTACGAGTCCGCTTACAAGGATGGGGCTGGCCTCGCCAAGGTCCAGGCCATGACCGATGACTTCGCCGAACGCGAAGGCCGCCGGCCGCGTATCCTCATCGCCAAGATGGGCCAAGACGGCCACGACCGCGGCGCCAAAGTGGTCGCCAGCGCCTACGCCGACATGGGCTTCGACGTGGACCTCGGCCCGCTCTTCCAAACACCGGAAGAAGCCGCCCGCATGGCGGTGGAAAACGACGTCCACGTGGTGGGCATGAGCAGCTTGGCGGCGGGACACAAGACGCTCCTGCCCCAGCTCAAAGCCGCCCTGGAAGCCGAAGGCCGCGGCGACATCATGATCGTGGCGGGCGGGGTGATCCCGGCACAGGACTACGACGACCTCTTTGCCATGGGGGCCGCGCTCATCTTTGGCCCCGGCACCCGCGCCCCCAAGGCCGCGCAGGACATCCTGGAAAAACTTGCGGAACGCTCCTCCAGCTCAGCATGAACCCCAAGCTCCCCATCTCCCTCACGACGATGATGTCTTCGTCTTCCTCCGCACCGGATCAGGGCGATGCCTTCTGGGACGGGCTGCCCAACACGAACATCGTGCCAGGTGGAGAAGCCAAGAAAACTTCCGCCGCTTCCCCCCCGCTGAAAAAGACGACCGCCCCTCAGGCGAAGGATTACGTGGAGGGCGTGCTAGAGGGTAAACGCGCCATGCTTGCCCGGGCCATCACGCTGATCGAAAGCACCGCGCCCAAGCAAGCCGCGCTCGCTCAGGAAGTCCTGACCAAGCTTCTCCCTCACGCGGGGAAGGCCCGACGCATCGGCATCAGTGGCGTCCCGGGCGTGGGGAAGAGCACCTTCATCGAAGCCCTTGGCCTGGAGCTTTGCCGCCGAGGCAAGAAACTGGCCGTCCTAGCCGTGGATCCCTCCAGCACCCGCACCCGCGGCAGCGTGCTGGGCGACAAAACGCGGATGGAACTCCTGTCCCGCGAAGCCAACGCTTTCATCCGGCCCTCGCCTTCCGGCGGCGTGCTCGGCGGCGTGGCGCAACGCACCCGCGAAAGCATTCTGCTTTGCGAAGCCGCTGGCTTCGATGTCGTGCTGGTCGAAACGGTTGGCACCGGCCAAAGCGAAACCGCCGTCCGCTCGATGGTGGACTTCTTCCTCTTGATGCTTCTGCCCGGCGGAGGCGACGAGCTCCAAGGCATCAAGAAAGGGGTCGTGGAACTGGCCGACGCCATCTTGATCAACAAGGCCGAGGAGCCCCACCGGATGCGGGCGCTCGAAACTCAAACCCACTACGCCGCCGCGCTGCGCTACCTCCGCCCGGACAATCCAGACTGGAAACCGGAGATCGCGCTCTGCTCCGCCTTGGCCAACGAAGGCATCACGGAATTTCTCGATCTGCTCGATCGCTTCTACGAAACGCTCGCGCCCGAAGGCCGGCTGGCCAAGATGCGCGCGGAGCAAAAACGCCAGTGGCTCCACGAACTCCTTCGCCATGAATTGGTCGACCGTTTCTACCGCGACCCAGCCAAGCAGGAACTACTAACCGCCTGCGAAGCCGACATTGCCGCCGATCAAAGCACCGTGCGCGAAGCTTTGTCGCGACTGCTCACCTCTTCACCCAATCCACCCAACCAATCGCCCAAGCCCGCCCGCGAGGACGAACACCAAACTTAACCCACCACCCAAGACCATCATGCTGAACAAAGTTGACCACCTCGGCATCGCCGTGAAATCCCTGGACGAAACCATTCCTTACTACGAAAAGGCCCTCGGCTTGGAATGCGAGAAGATCGAGGAAGTGCCCTCGCAGAAAGTGCGCACCGCGTTCTTTGAAGTAGGCCAGACGCACGTCGAGCTGCTGGAGCCAACCGACGACGAGAGTCCGATCGCCAAGTTCCTAGAAAAAAACGGTGAAGGCATCCACCACGTGGCCTTTGGTTCGGACGACCTGGCCGGCCAACTCAAACTCGCCGCTGATGCGGGCTGCCGTCTGATCCACGAAACTCCCATCGAAGGCGCCAACAACAAAATGGTCGCCTTTCTCCACCCCAAATCCACCCACGGCGTGCTGACCGAATTCTGCGCCGAGAAAGCTTAACCCCAACCCAAGCCCCCAAAGGAACCACCATGCCCCTGTCCAACGCCCTGGCCAAAGAACTGAAGGAACGCCGCCAAGCCGCCTCCCAGGCCGGCGGCACAGCACGGCTCGAGAAACGCAAGGAGCAAGGTCTCTGGC
>CAWUJC010000387.1:0-3721 GCA_963922355.1 uncultured bacterium
CACGAAGCAGTCCAGGAAGGTGTTCGGGTCGTGGTAGTCGCCCACCCAACTGGAGCGGGCCACGTCGTAGTTCTTTTGCGTCAGGGTATCGAGGTAGACTTTCCATTCCTGATTCTGGAGGTCGCACTCGATCCCCAATTCGCGTTGCCACATGTCTTGGATTGCTTCGGCGATCGTCTTGTTCACCGGGTCCGTGTTGTAGAGAATCTTGAAACGGCGGAAGCCTTCGCCGTTCGGGAAGCCGGCTTCGGCCAGGAGTTGGCGCGCACGCTCCGGATCGTAGCCCAAGCCGCCCGGGGCTTCGTATTTACCCTCAGAAATTCCCGGCGGGGTGAGGGCACCCGTGACGGGCTCGCCCGCCTTGGTGATTTTTTCCACGATAAATTTTTTGTCCACCGCTAGGGACAGGGCTTGTCGTACCCGGGGGTCGCCAAAGGGCTCGCGCGTGACGTTGAAGCGATAAAAGTAGGTCGCCAGGATGGGCGCGCTGTGGAACCACTCTTCCTCGTGAATGGCATCGACCAAATGAGGCGGTACGCGCTGCTTGTCGGCCACTAAATCGGCTTGGCCGGAGATGAATTGGTTAAAGGCAGTGATCGGTTGGTCGGTCGGTAGAACATCAATCGTCTCGAATTTGACGTCTTCTTGGCGCCAGAACTTGGGGTTTTTCTTCAGGCGTAAGCGATCGTTGATGAACCAAGCGTCTAAGGTGTAAGGCCCGTTGCTGACGAGCTTGCCTGGTTTGAACCAGTCGTCGCCATACTTTTCAATACTGGGGGTGTGGACGGGGAGGAGCGTGGTAAAGGCGGTCAGGTCGAGGAAGAACGGCGTGGGATTCTTCAGGCGGACTTGCAGGGTCCGCTCGTCGAGGGCTTTGACGCCAACCTGATTCCAGTCCGTGATGTTGCCCTCCAGGTAATCCTGCGCGTTCTCGATGTAGTAGAGCAGCTCGCTGTAGACGGAGCCCGTGGCAGGGGTGAGGACGCGTTTCCAGCTTGCGACGTAGTCTTGGGCGGTGACTGGATCACCGTTGCTCCAACGTGCGTTATCTCGCAAGTGGAAGGTCAGGGTGCGGCCGTCCTCAGAAAGCTCCCAGGTCTCGGCGACGCCCGGGATGAGTTCCCCCTTGGCGTTGCGGGAGAGGAGGCCTTCGAATAAAGCTTGAGAGATGCGGCCCTCAGGCTGGCCGGAGATGACGGCGGGATCGAGCGTCTGGGGCTCGGCACCGTTAACGACGACAAAATCGGCCCGGTCGTCAAAGCGAGAACAAGAGCAGAGCACGGTAAGGGCAAGGAGCCCAAGGGTGCCGATGCTCACAGAGCGCAGGCCGCCGAGAAAACTACGACAGCCTCGGTCCATGGAAAACTACTCCTTCGCCGGTTTCTCTTCGCCGCTGATAGCCTCAGAGGCGGGGGCGCTAGCCGGCTTTTCGGCTTCGGGCGAGGTTGGCTCTTGGCCGAGCTGCTCGCCTTCGGTCACCGTACCTGCACCAGAGACGGCTTCCTTTTCTGGAGTCGTGATGGCGGGAAGGCCCGGCGTTTCGCCGTCCTGTTCCTTGGTGATGGACTCCACCACTTCGGCTTCCTGCTGCTTGAGCGTCGTGCCACTGTCTAATTCACGGGCAATGGCGGAAGACGGGGTGGTGAAGGCATAGAGCCAGGCCAGCGTCAGCGTGATAAGAAAGTAAATGACGGAAAGCGTGACGGTCGATTTGACCAAGACCACGGAAGTGGAGGGGCCAAAGGCAGAATCCATCATCCCGCCGCCAAACGCTGCGCCGATGCCGTCCTGCTTGCTGCGCTGCATCAGGATGACGAGCATCATGAGCACGCAAATGATGACGTAGACCGCCAACAGGACGTAAATCAGTATATTAACCCAAAACATAAGGGGGAGAGGGTACTGAATTCGGGCTTAGGCACAAGCGTTTTTCGCAATGCCAGCGAAGGATTCCGCATCCAGGCTGGCACCGCCGACCAAAGCGCCATCGACGTCCGGAAGGTTAAGCAGCTCAGCCGCGTTGCCCGGTTTGACGCTGCCGCCGTACTGGATGCGCAGCTTGGCGGCCATCGCATCGTCAAAAATGTCCACTAAGATGGCGCGGATGTGGGCGTGGGCTTCCTGGGCAATTTCCGGTGTCGCGGTCTTGCCGGTGCCGATGGCCCAGACCGGTTCGTAGGCCAAGGTCACGTCCTGGATTTGTTCGGTGGTTAGCCCGGTGAGGGATTCGCGAAGCTGCATTTCCAGGACCGCGTCAGTGGCCCCAGATTCGCGCTCTTCTAGCTTCTCGCCAATGCAGACGATGGGCTTGAGCTTATATTCCACGGCTGCCTTGATCTTGTCGTGGATCAGCAGGTTGGTCTCGCCATGGTACATCCGGCGTTCCGAGTGGCCAATGATCACGTAACGGCAAAAGAGGTCGCGCAGCATGGCGCCAGAGATGTCGCCCGTGTAGGCACCTTCCGGGAGGTGGTGCAGGTTCTGCGCACCGAGGGCAATATTCGAGACGCCGTCTAACTCTTCACCCACGGCGGCCAGACCCGTGTAAGGGGGACAGAGGATGAGGTCCGCGGCGGTAAAGTCCTTGAGTTCTTTGATGATGTCCTGGGTCAGCTCCCGCCCTTCGGAGGCGGTTTTGTGCATCTTCCAGTTTCCAGCGATGATGAGTTTACGGGGTTTGGGCATAGCAATCAGATGGTATTGGTTTTAGACGGAATTACCAAATTGACGGGATATGTAAGGAAATAAATTTGGATCTAATTGGTTTATTCCGTTAATTCCGTCAAAATTATTATAAGGTTGGCTTCTCCTCCTCCCAGTTGGTGGCTTGTTCGTAGGCGTGGGCAACGCGGAGCACGGTCTCTTCGCCCCAGTGCGGACCAATGATCTGCAGGCCGACCGGCAATTTGGGTGAGGAAGTGAAGCCGCAAGGCACCGACACGCCACAAATGCCGGCCAGATTCACCGCAATAGTGAAGATATCTGCCAGATACATTTCCAGGGGATCGGAAGACTTTTCGCCCACCTTGAACGCGGGGGTCGGTGAGGTCGGCGTCAGAATGGCGTCGCATTTCTCAAAAGCAGCGGCAAAGTCGCGGCGGATCAACTCGCGCACCTTCATCGCGCGATTGTAGTAGGCGTCGTAGTACCCGCTGCTGAGCACGTAAGTGCCCAAGATGACCCGACGCTTCACTTCTGGGCCGAAGCCTTCGCCGCGGGTGCGTTTGTACATGTCGAGCAGGTTCTCTGGATCCTGGATGCGGTTGCCGTAGCGCACGCCATCAAAGCGGGCCAAATTGGCCGAGCACTCAGCCGTGGCCACGATGTAGTAGACGGCGACGGCGTACTCCGTGTGCGGGAGGCTGACTTCGACAATCTCCGCGCCCTGGTTCTTGAGTTCGTCGATTGCGGCGCGAACGGTCTTCTCCACTTCCGGGTCGAGACCTTCGACGAAGTATTCCTTCGGCACGCCCAGCTTCATGCCTTTGACATCTTGGCCGAGGGCGGCGCTGAAGTCCGGTACCGGCTGTTTGGCGCTGGTGTTGTCACGGGCATCATGGCCGGAGATGGCTTGAAGCAAAAGGGCGGCGTCTTCGACCGATTTGGTCATGGGGCCGATTTGGTCCAGGCTGGAGGCAAAGGCGACCAAGCCGAAACGCGAGACGCGACCATAGGTGGGCTTCATCCCCACGCAGCCACAAAGTGCGGCCGGCTGACGGAT
>CAWUJC010000388.1:0-3719 GCA_963922355.1 uncultured bacterium
GAAACCGGGCTCCATTGCACAAGCTCGTCGTCCCAACCATGAACTTGAATAGCCCAGGCATCTTCACTACTGCCTATCTTCTTGTAAGCGTAGAGACATACCGCCGTGTCCGCCCCTTTTTTGAGGGCCGTTTGCCGAGCGAACTCCATCTCACCACTCACCATCCAGCCCGCCGTTTTCAACTTCGAGCCACGGAGAATGGAGTTGAAGGCGTGATAAGACAAACCCAACAGGGTGCCCGTGATAGCCACGACCATCAGCAGTTCCACCAATGAGAAGCCAGCTCGCCTGCTTGTCTTGGTTCGAAAGTTTATGGTGTTCATGAAACGTTGAGACTTAGGGGTTGAATTCTTTGACCGAGACGACGCGCAAGCGGTAGTAATCGTCCAGCGTGACATCTCCGAGTTGCTCAGTGGCAAAATCGGGGAGCTGACGGTTGGCGTCGATGTACCGCTCCAACAAATAAGAACCTCGCCACTCGGCCCGCACCTGATCCCGGCCTTCCTCAAACTTGGTGGGATCACTCCCCCTGGCCTTGACCAAGGATTGAGCGATGACGTGAGTGGTGAAGGTGTTGGACTTGGTCGTCAGCCGCGGATAGATCGCCGCATAAGGCCGCTCCTTGGAGTTGTCCCCGGTCAAGCGATGCTTCTCCCAGAAGGCCTTCATCGTGCTGGCGGATTCAGTCTCTGGGACCAAGTGGAGATCGCATATATCCGTCGCGGAGCGGAAAATCTTGTTTTGAGCGAAAACGCTCTCGAGCTGGCTGAGCGTTCCGGACTTCACTGAGTTGGCCTCGTCCGTCACGTCAATCGGCAAACGGAAGTTCGTGGTCGAGCCACCATTATGGTCCTTGTACAAGGTTGACTCGTCGTCCGGAATGGCGAAAACCCGCTCAGACCGCAACACCGCCTGCAACGCCGTGCTACGTCGCATGTAGGAGAACGGCGCGATTGCATAATTCAGGTTTACCTTGCCGGCCGTGGCCAACGGCTCACTGATGGCATACGGCTCCACCACCGGCATCCAGAAGAGATCGAGCAACACATGATCGGGCGGATTACTTGTCCCCGGATGGATCCCCGTCACATCCGGACGGAAGAGCAGGGTCTGCCACGGGCGGTCCGCCTTCACGCCGGTCGGCAAGGAGCCAAACATGACCGCCGAGGGCATGATTCGGTTGGGCGAAAAGTAACCGCCCCCCGTACCAACTTGACGCTCACCGTCGTCGAAATAAGGGATTTTATTCTTATCTCCACCTTTCTGATACACGTTCCCCTCATCCGGCTTGTTGATGTAGGGCCCGTCCTGAACAAAGCCGAGAGCGTTATCGAAGTCGCCGAGACTCTCAGGACTGCGATAAGAGGTGAACGTATCGCGCGGCGCTTGGTCCGGATAATCCGGCTGGTGGTTCGGATTGTAGTTCAACTTATCGATGTAGACATCCTCCTGACGATTGCCGTGGATCCAATCCGTTCGCCAGGTATCGACGAAGTTGTGTGCCAGTTCAGCATCGACATCAAAGTAGTATTTGTGCGGCTGGAAGATGGTCTCCGGCACGGTGCGTTGAGCGGCGACGAGCCGGTAGTCTCCGTGCGGCACCACCAGAGTGCGGACCACGTCTTCATCCTGGAAGAGACTTCCCACGAACGGCGTGTGCCCGGTCGAATAGGTGCCCGCGTACTCCATGTCGCCATCGACCCAACCCGGCACTTTGCCGTAATGCTGCATCCGCCCGTGGTGATTTGATTCGTGCGTCATGGGGGGCGTCCCCGTCACCGTCCACGTCGAGGAAGCTTCCAGGATGGTCTTATCCCTGATCGGGATGAGTTTCCTATCCTTATCTTTTTGGTTCGCGCTGAAAAAAACCCTCGCGGTCCGTAATCGTGGCGTTGGAAGAGTCGCTTCCGGGAACTCTAACTTGATGGTCTGCACCAAATGACGGGTGGATCCATCCAGGGCATAAATGCGAACGTTCGCTGTAAAATCATTCAACTTCATTGTCCCTTCGCCGGTACTGGGATCCATCGTGGTCGTCACGGGGATACTGATGAAGGGATAAGAATTCTTCTCGTTGTGTCCGCCGTCCGCCGGAATGGTTTGGCCGCCCGCTGTTGTCCGTTGTGGCGCCTTCTTGTTGTAGAGTGCATAGCGAGGGCTGATGCTGCCGCCCCAGTTGCGGCTACTCTGGATACCGGCGATTAACTGCGCGTCGTAGAACGTCGAATCCAGCTTGGGAAAGCCGAGCGATTGGCCATCCAACTTCGCCTCGTTCAAGCCTTCGATCTCCACTTCGAAATTGGGATGCAAAGTCGTATAACCTGGAGAAGGATTGAAGAACTCCATCACCAAGATGGCTTCGACTCGGATTTCATCTCTCTCCAACCTGCTATCCAAGGTCTGGTTATAGCCACCCGGAGGGCTCCAGACACCCGGCGCAGGGGCTGGAGGATTGGTCTTACTTCCGAAGGCTGGCTTGGACCCGTATTTGGAAGTGTCCCAGGCTAAGTTTGCGTAGCCTGTTTTCTTGTCTGCCTGTGCGTTGACAAAGTCGTGCTCGCTTTTCGTCCAATTGCTAAACAAATGGAGGTCGTCTAAATCGATATTGTTCTGATTGGTCCGTGGCCACCTCCGGCCGCTGGCCGTGGCGATAAACTTGAGCCCAATCTCCGAGATGGTGAAGTAGCGGCCAAAACCAAGTAAATCCAAGTCTTCATGCATCAAGGGCGTCACTTGGCCGTGGCCGGTTAACGTGTGGTGTTCTTTGTTATTTCCGCCCAGTCGACCATCCGTAAATTGCTTACCTGTGGTGGGAACATCTCCCGGCTTGTAACTCGGATTCGCCAAGTACTCGTGGATTTCGTCAAAGAGATTGATCGAGCGAATGTAATCAACGGTCTGAAACAGAATCTGGTCCGCGTCCTTCGGGTACTTCGCCTGAAAGCTGGAGCCATAACCCGGCACACTTTTGCCCATCAGACCACGGAGGTAGTCAAACAGCTCAAGATTGCGGGTGATGTCCTTTAAATCCGATACGGGGCTATCCGCGTTGGCCCGTTGAAAATAATACGGGTGGCCACCCAAGCTGGCGCAGCGAGCAATAAGTTGGTCAAACGGTGTCCGGAATCCGTTTACTGGATCATCATCTTCATGCAGTGGCCAGAGCGCCACTCGCGGCAGATTAAAGAGATTCACCTCCGGCGCCACACTCCGCGCGGTCAGGAAAAAGCCCGCCTGCTCCAGACGGCGCTTGGTCAGCCCAGTAGTGGCGACATTGGACACGCGTCCGGCCGTAGCCGTTGCGTCATCGTCCGGTTGGTCGTCGTACTTGAAGGCCAGTTCATCAACCGTGGCAAAGAGACGGTCCTGATCCAACTTTACCTGTTGAGACGTGCCCACCGCGACCGTCCCTCCCTGCGAACCGCCTAACTCCAAGCGCGGTAAAATTGACGCGAGTTGGGCTCGCGTCAGCCCTGGGAAGATGGCGGAAAAATATGTGGTACCCGGATGCCCGGGAAAACGCTGAAATTCCCGATAGGTCGGCTGAAACTGCGCCAACGCACGCTCACTCTGGCCGTGAGCGCGCGGCCAATCCCAATACGCTCCGTTCGAGGCCGTGTTGTTCCATTCATCGCCTGCCGCCGTATTGATGTTGATCTTGGCAGTTTCATCGTCCGTCCAAAATGCCAAGCGCCCCACGATCGGGATTGTGGCCGTTG
>CAWUJC010000389.1:0-3706 GCA_963922355.1 uncultured bacterium
GCCGCCGCGAAGCGGAAGCCGAGGCCGAACGCCGAGCCAGCGCCGCGGAAAAAGTGAAATCCGCCGACGCCCTGCGCGAAGCCTACACGGCCGAGCAACACGCCGAGCAAGAACGCGCCAAGAAAGAACAAGCGACGCAATACGCCAACGTGGTGGTGCCGGCCGAAATCGAAAAGCAGCGGATCGAAACGCTCGCCGAGGCCGACGCGGAAAAGACCCGTCGCCTGAAGCGAGGCGAAGCCGACGGTATCTACTCGCTCCTCGAAGCCGAGGCTCGCGGTCAAGAAGACCTCCTCTCCAAGAAGGCCTCCGGTCTCGAAGACATCGTGGCGGCAGCGGGCGGCAACCCGCAGCTGGCGGCCCTCCTCATGGTGACCGAAGAACTGCCCGAGCTCGTGAAGGAGCAGGTCAAGGCGATCAGCAACCTGCAGATCGACTCCGTCACCGTCTGGGAAAACGGCGGTCGCGACGGCAACGGCTCCAGCACGGCCGACTTCATGAAAGGTCTGGTCGGCGCCCTGCCGCCGCTCCACGAGCTGACCAAGAACGTCGGCGTCCAGTTACCGGAGTACCTCGGCAAGCTCGACTCCACCGGCGGCGCCGGCTCGCCCAGCAATGGCACGCCGGCCACGCCGCGCCCTGAGGGTAAAAAAAAAGTTGAGCCCGTAGAGGCGGAGGTTCTCCACGTGGACGAAGGCGAAGATGTCTCCGTCCCCTCCTCGAGCACAGAACCGCCCTTGGCCGAGACATTCTCCACCAGCCTGCGCTTGCGCGAGTGGGTGGAGGAGAACCTCGTCCGCCTGACTTCGTTCGACCTGAACAAGGACACCAAGCTCGACGAAGAGGAAATCAACAAGGCGGTTGGCACGGCTCAAAACTGGGCCGAGAAGATCGACGAATCCGGCGCCAACTGGTACTTCGCCGCGGGCGGCAACGCCGACGGTCCGCACGACTGGCACCGCATTCGCGAGATGGGACGCGACAATCCCAAGGTCTTCGTCAGCTACAAGCAAAGCCACTTCTGGCTGCCGTTTGAAGCGATCGAACTGGCCGCGCGCTGAGCCGGCATGAACTTGGCCTCAGCCAATTAAAAGATAAGGCGGTGCCCCAAGCACCGCCTTTCTTTATGCCGACGAGTCAGCTCTAAGTTCGCTATGGATAGCCTTTCGCCTTTGTTGGTAGCCGCCGTTGTCCCTAACGGCGGGGCACTTTGCGCTCATCTACCCGTCCGACCACCCCCGATGAGGACATCGGAAGCTACCAAGTTTATGAACGAGTAAGGACTGTGTATTGATCTCTAACCTATTTCTTCGGTTTCCAAATATCCATAATCCTATCGACAAACTTTGATTTGTGATGGGCGTAATGAAGCAGAACAGCCGCGAAAACAAAGACGACAGAGCTTATTTGCAAGGTGGTATCTTGGTCCTCGATCGGGGTAAAAAACACAATCGCGAATATGGAGACGGCCCCAAGAAAGGCAGGAATTCCTAGGAAGATTATCGTGCAGACAAAAAGGGTCCACATCTTATAGGCCAACCAAGCCAGTACCCGCTTGAAACGTTCCATACGATTCTCTTGGAGCTGGGCGCTACTTCTCTTCCTTCCTTAAAAAGAGGACGTAATAGCCGACAGTAAGGACCACTAGATTGGGCAACGCCGTCCACCAAGTCAGACTTCCCAGCCAACCAAGCACGACAAAACCACCCAGCATGACCAAAGCGGCGAGAAGGAAAAGGAGACGGCGGAGCTTAAGCGACATCTTATGAAGTTGGGCGCATCCGATAGCGAATGATGGCCAGGAGGACGGCGAGGCAGATGAGGAAGGTGAGGCCGTTGGCGGCCATGAGCGGGAAGTCCCAAGTGAAGTAGCCGTAGGCGAGCCAGAGGAAGACCCCGGTCGTCTGCATGCTAAAGGTGACGAGCGAGAGATCCTTGGCCGAGTTACTCGTCCAAGTTTTGATCGCCTGGGGCAGGAAGGCGATGGTGGTCAGAATTCCCGCACTAAACCCGATATAGCTAATCACCTCCTGGCTCATCGTCAAAAGTATGAGACGGAATGACCAAATTTACCAAATCAGTTTTTCACCCGGCACGGCCATTCCGTTCATTCCGTACATTCCGTCAAAGAGTGAACCCCCACCTTATGCCGCAGCCGGCAAGGCTTTTTCCCACGGCCCGGTGATCGCCAGCGTACAGCCCGGGTACATGATGTTGACGAAGAGCGTCTGCCCGTCGGGCGAGAAGTTGCAGCCCGCCAGCTCGGAGTTGTTCAGCGCGTTGCGGCCCAGCTTGTAGCAATGCCCGGCCGGGGTGACGCCCAACAAGTACTGCTCCGCGGTGGTTGCGTTGGCGGTGTTGTCTTCCGCCACCACCAGATCGCCCCACGGGGCCACGCAAAGATTATCGGCGTTCTCCAGCAAGCTACCGTCGTTGGGCTCGACGAAGAGTTCCAGATCTTGGGAAGCGCCCAGACTCAGTTTCCAGATTTGCCCGAGCTTCTTTTCCCCGCCGGTCGTGCAAGCAAAGTAGACCGCGTCGTTGCCGTACCACATGCCTTCGGCCCGGGCGAAACGCGCCGCCCCCTGAGCAAAGCCGCGCAGGCGGAGGTCATCCTTGTAGCTGTCCACGTTACTCATCCGCCGCCAGCTCACCGGCAAGCTCTCGCCCGGCTTCACCGTGGGCGTCGCGCCCCAGTTGCGGAGATCGAGGCTGGGCTGCCCCTTAATTTCCAGCGCTTCCAAACGCCCCCCGGCCGCCAGTTTGCCCGGCTCATTGGGGAGGAAGCGATAGATCAGGCCATCGTCGGTGTCTTCGGTCTGATAGATGATGCCCGTTGCCGGATCACAAGCCACAGCTTCGTGCCGGAAGCGCCCCATCGCCTTGAGCGGGACGGGATCCACCGCGCCCACCTCGTAGGCCGAGACCTCAAAGTTGTAGCCGTGGCGGCGCTTCAAGCCGCGGTTCGAGCCCGGCGTTGAGGTGGTTTCCTCGCAGGTGATCCAACTACCCCAGGGCATGGGCCCACCCGCGCAATTGCGCTCGGTGCCCGCGAGGCTGAGGTGCAGGCGCTCGGCCTTCTTGGTCTTCGGATTGTAGAGCAGCGAGGTCGTACCGCCGTAGCCCATGACTTTGCCGTTGCCCGGATCGTACATCTTGCTCGCCCAGTCACGGGTCAGCAGACGATTGCCCGGCCCAAAGGGCCCGAGCTTGCGAAACTTAGCCCGCGCATCCAACTCGTGGTTGCGGATGAGGAGCACCTTGCCGTAAGGCATCGCAAAGCTGGCGGAGCCATCCGTCGCGCCGGGGCAGATGAGCCCGTCATCCATTTGCTCCCCCTTCTCGCCGAAGACGGTGTACGTGAAGCCCGGCGGTAGGTCGAAGATTTTGCTCGGGTCCGGCATCAGACGACCAAAGGGACTGCTGCTTGCGCCCGCCGAGGTCGCGCTCGCCGGGGCTGCTTGGAGCAAGTGTCGCAGCCCACCAAAGCCCAACGCGACGGCGGCGGACTGACGCAAAAAACTACGGCGAGAGAGAGCGGTCATCTATCTAGGTTTGGTACTCCGGTGAATTTTCTTGGAAGCAATAAATAAATTTCCGCCCAAAAAACTTATAGGGACTCCGACGGGGATGTTGAACGAGAAAACCTAGCGGCACGTCCGGCACTTTTTTCCAGACTTTAGTTTTCTTCCGATGTATCTGTTCT
>CAWUJC010000390.1:0-3694 GCA_963922355.1 uncultured bacterium
TCCGGCTGGGAGATATGCACGGCATTGGGCGGCAAGGTATAGCGGCGGCCTTCGGTTTCGTAAGCGATGCTGCCTTCCGTCACCAGGCAAATTTCCCAACAGGTGTGGGTGTGGAGACCAAAGGCTGGGCGGGTATGATGCTGGATCGAGCGCCCAAGTGCAGGAATCGCGGGATGCCTCGTCTCAGGACCAAAGTAGCGCTCGAAGCCTCTAACTAGTGGTAAACCCTTTAGAACGGCGGTCGACATCATCTCATTATGTTCAAAAATGTCGGGCCAGCAAGACTGGACGCACTTCTTCCCCAAACACGATACCTTCGTCGAACCATGTCTACCATCACCCATCCCCTCCCCATGACCGAAACCGAGAAATCCCAATTCCTGAGCGATGGCTTCATTCGCCTTCAAGAGGTCATCTCTGAACCTGAACTCGACTGGTACCGCGCCCGGTACGACCGCCACTTCGATGATCCCAGCAAGATCAAACAACTGGCCGGGAAAGACGAGCAGGGCCGCGCCGCGCTTCCGCAAATCCTCAACCCCAGCAAAGAGATGCCGGAATTTCTCGACCAACCCTACCTCGCGCGGCTGACGGCCATCGCCCAATACATCCTGGGCCCGGAGGCCAAATTTACGCACGACCACATGATCCTCAAACCGGCGGGCCACGGTGCTGCGACGCCTTGGCACCAGGATCAGGCCTATCATCAGCCGGACCACCTCTCTAAAAGCATCAACTTCTGGCTGCCTCTAGAAGGAGCCACCGTTGCGGGCGGTACCATGCAGTATGTTCGTCAGTCCCACCGCGGCACCATGCTGCCCCACCATTATCTGATCCCCGGGGACTCCCGCAGTGCGTTGGTGGCCGCTCATCAGGATTATTGGTCGCAGAACGCCGATGCGCTGGATTGCCCGGCCGGGAGCGTCCTCCTCCATCACAGCTACTGCCTGCACTACGCGGGCCCCAACCTCACCGACGTTCCACGCCGCGCCTATATCGCCGTCTTTTCCACCCCGGCCCAGCCGCTGGAGCGCTCCTTCCAGCTTCCCTGGCAAGATAACCCCTGGTGGCCAGAAGATGCCCCGGCTAGCTAGAAGCTAGTTGATTAGCGTCTTTTCCCCTCACCCGCGGGACGGTTCTGGAAGTAAACCGGAACCGAATACTTGATCTACCCCCTGCCTATGGGCATAGTAATGCCTTATGCCGACCATAGACCAAGATTCCTCTGGCGTAGCCACCGCGAAATCTTCCGACTTGCTCCCTGAAATGAGCAAGGAACGGAAACTGGAACTGCTTCGGCAGATGCTGCTGATTAGGCGCTTCGAAGAGAAGTCCGCCCAGGCCTTCCAGCAAGCCAAGATCAAAGGCTTTTGCCACCTCTATATTGGCCAAGAGGCCGTGGCGGTGGGAACCATCTCCGTCTTGGAAGAGCAGGACGCCGTCATCACGGCTTATCGCGACCACGGTCACGGCTTGGCCATGGGCATGTGCCCGGACGCCTGCATGGCTGAGCTTTTCGGCAAGGCGGCAGGTTGCTCCAAGGGTAAGGGCGGCTCCATGCACTTCTTCGATAAGGAAAAAGGCTTCTTTGGCGGCCACGGTATCGTCGCCGGCCAGACCCCGCTCGGTGCCGGCATCGCCTACGCCCAGAAGTTCCGCAACACCGGCGGCGTGACCCTCTGCTACCTCGGCGACGGCGCGATCAACCAGGGCTCCTTCCACGAATCGCTCAACCTGGCTGCCCTCTGGAAGCTCCCGGTCATCTACATTATTGAAAACAATGAGTACGCCATGGGGACCAGCGTCGCCCGCTCTTCGGCCGGCGATCCGCTCACCAAGCGCGCCGTCGCGTACGATATGGCCGCCCTCCAGGCCAACGGTATGCACCTGGACGACGTGCGGCTCAAAACGGCCGAAGCTGTCCACCTCGCCCGGACTGAAAGCCAGCCCACGCTGCTCGAAATCCAGACCTACCGCTACAAGGGCCACTCCATGTCGGACCCCGGTAAGTACCGGACGAAGGAAGAACTCCACGCGCACATGGAACGCGACCCTATTATCCATTACCGCGCCACCTTGGAAGATGAAGGCACCCTGACCGGTGAAGAATTCGACAAGCTGGACGAGGAAGCCCGCGACATCGCCCAGAAGGCTTACGACTTTGCCGATGCCGCCCCGGAACCCGCCGTCGAAGAGTGCTACGACGACATTTGGGCCCCGGAGACCCAAATTCCGGAAATCCCCTTCCGCAACCGGCTGAAGGTTTAAGCCCCCACCGGCTTTCCCGCTAAGAAGCTTGCCCAGCGGCGATTCTGGGCTAAGCTGCCCTTCTCCCGCCAACCGGAGACGCCCAAAAAGCTCTCCAACCCGCACCTCTGCAAAACCTTAAGCAAGATATCCCATGGCCCAGTTATTTTACCGCGAAGCCCTCAACCAAGCGATGTGTGAGGAAATGGAACGCGACGAAACCGTCGTCCTGATGGGCGAGGAAGTGGCCGAATACGATGGCGCCTATAAGGTCAGCCAAGGCATGCTCGACAAATTTGGCGACAAGCGCGTGATCGACACCCCGATCAGCGAGTGCGGCTTCTCCGGCATCGCCATCGGTGCGGCCACCTACGGTATGCGCCCAATCGTCGAGTTCATGACCTGGAGCTTCTCCCTGGTCGCCTACGATCAGATCGTGAACAACGCCGCCCAGGTCCGCTACATGTCCGGCGGTCAGTTTGAAGTGCCGATCGTTTTCCGCGGCTCCTCCGGCGGCGGTCTGCAGGTCGGCGCCACGCACTCTCACTGCCCGGAAAACTGGTACGCCAACGTCCCGGCGCTGACCGTCATCACCCCGGCCTTCCCGGATGATGCCAAAGGGCTGCTCAAGAGCGCCATCCGCTCGAACAACCCCGTCTGCTTCATCGAGAACGAAAAGCTCTACGGCTACAAGGGCGAAGTCCCGGACGGCGAGCACCTCACCCCGATCGGCAAAGCCCGCATCGTGCGAGAAGGCGAAGACCTTGTGATCATTTCCAACAGCGGCTCCACCCATCGCGCTCTGGAGGCCGCCAAGTCCCTGGCCGATGACGGCATCGAGGCCGAAATCATCGACCTACGCACCGTCAAGCCGCTCGACATGGACACCATCCTTGATTCCGTCCGTCGCCACCACCGCGTGATGATCGTCGAAGAGAACAAGCCCTACGCCGGCTGGGGCGCCCAAGTCGCCTACGAAATCCAGGCCGAAGCCTTCGACGAGCTCGACGCCCCCGTCCTGCGCGTCACCTCCGTTGACGTGCCTCAGCCCTACAACGGCGCGATGGAACAATACGTCCTCCCCAACCCCGAGCGCATCGCCGCCTCCGCCAAGAAGCTGCTCAAGTAACTCCCCCTTTCCGATCATGGCCAAAGAAATCACCATGCCGCTGCTCAGCCCCTCGATGACCGAGGGCACCCTCGTTAAGTGGCTGAAAAAAGAGGGCGACACCGTGAAGTCTGGCGACGTACTCGCCGAAGTGGAAACCGACAAGGCCACGATGGACCTGGAAGCCTTTGACTCCGGCACCATCCGCAAGCTCCTGATCGAAGAAGGTACCCGGGTGCCGATCAATGCGCGCATCGGCGTGATTGGCGATGCCGACGAAGAGATTCCCGAAGAACTCCTCAAGTCCAACCTGGACGAACTCGAGGCGGCCGCCCCGGC
>CAWUJC010000391.1:0-3686 GCA_963922355.1 uncultured bacterium
AAGATCGGGCAAGATACTTAAAAATCCTCCACGAAATGGACGCGAAATACGAGGGGTATGTCGACCATGATCCCAACCTAGACTGGGAAAAATATTGGGCGGAGATTAGAGCGCTGATTAATCCCTTACGTGACCTCTCAAATTTGGCCTGGGAGCATGATGGTTGGGATACACCAGAACTTTGCCAAGATGGCTCTCTCTTTGCCTCACTCTCGTTAACCTGCAAAATCCCTTTCTTAAATAATGAATTAGAGATAGCGCATTTGGTGAATGCCAAACTCCCCCTTATCAAGATCTCTTTTTCCACCTTCGGGCGTCTTTTCACGATTGAAGAGGTTCTGTACTCTCCAAACCCAATTCGGACTCAAACTATTATCCATTTCTTAGTTGAAAAGGGATTCATCTATATCCCTTGGGTGGTTGTAAGCACCGAATACACAGGTGTCGAAGATTGGGACGATCTCTACCCAGGAAGCACTACTCGATGGTACGACCGCTTCTTCTCAGATGCCCTTTAACGCTTAGAATGGGCTAACATATCAACCCGCGGCGGGCGATGGGGCCGTGGCCGATCGGATTTTCGCCGATCCACCGCTCATCGGCCGGTTCCGAGGCCCGCTGGTAGCGCGTGTCGGAGGAAAGGCGGACGCGATCGGTGTGGTTATCCAGGCTGGCGTGGATCAGTTCCATGCCGAAGAGCAGGACATCACCGGGCTGGTAGTTCTCCGCCGTCAGCCAGCGCCCGCCCAGCTTCTCGCGCAGAGTGCGCGGGTTCTTGGAGAGGGCACCAGAGATGCGCCAGTTGTTCGGGTGCTTAACCTTCGGCTCGGGGCGATTGGTGCAATAAGAGTCCACATCCGTTTCCAGATAATGGCGAATGCGGTCGGCCTTGCGGTGGGAGCCCTCGAGGAGCATCAGGCCGCCCAGGTCCAAGTCCACCGTGCCATAAGGAATCCACGTCGTATAGACGCGCCGCGTGCCGCGCCCCATGTAAATGAGATCGCAGTGTGGCGGGGTGCCAAGGCCACGGCTCATGGTACGGAACCAGATGTAGTTAAAATGCAGCACGGGCTCGGCGAAGAGGCGGCGGGTAAAGTCCATCACCGAACTGTTGAAGAGCAGCTCACGCACTTTGGGGTCTTGCTGGACCAATTCCGGGCTGAAGGCGAGCTTACTCCCAGGGGCAACGATGCCGTCTTCCACCGGATGGTCTGGATGCAGATCGCCGTTTTCTGCCAGCTTATTTAACACCCCCTGCCGAATCTCGAGCACCTTCTCGGCATCCAACAAGCCGGGCAGATAGAGATAGCCGTCCTCTTCCAAACGCTGGTTGAGTTCAGCGGTATCCAGCAAATCGGGCTCACTGGGGCGAAGCCAGCCAAAAGCTTCGGGCGACGAGTCGAGCGTTTCTTCTTGGGCGGTGAGGGTATGAGCAGCAAGCGTCTTCATGAAATAAAATCTAATACAATCGAGGTTGCAGGTGAATGGCCCCTACGGTACAATTCATGTGTTTTTTGGTAAATGTCTCAAACCAATCATACGATCCCCACCAGCACGAACGCTGCCACCGGAGGCATCTTCTTTCGGGGGCATCTGCCTCGGAATCCCGGCATCTGGAACGGTCCGGCCCGCACCCTAGCCAGCTATGGACTCGTCTACGTCTATGCTGGTGAAGGTCGCTACCGTGATGAGCATGGTCTGCAAAGCTCGATCCAAGCAGGGACGTTAATCCTGCTCTTTCCCGGGCTGGCCCACAACTACGGCCCGTCGGCAGGTAGCACCTGGAGCGAGCATTTCCTCCTCTTCGAGAGTCCCCTCTGCGCTCCTTTACGGGACAGCGGCTTCCTTTCCACAGGAGCGCCGCTGCATCAACTGGAACCGATCGACTATTGGCGACCTCGCTTCGAGAGCTTCACCGACGCTCCTCCGGTCGCCCCAACCGCCTCTGGCATGCAAGAATTGGGAAAACTTTTCGCCCTCCTGGGTGAGGCGTTGGAACCGGAACCCAGCGACCGCTCCACGGAATGGCTCCACCACGCCCAAGCGGAGCTGGCCCACCCGAACCGAAGCCCGGAAGAAGCCGGTCGCGCTCTCGGCTTGGGCTACGAGAACTTCCGAAAAAAATTCCGTCACGTAGCGGGGCAAAGTCCCAAACAGTACCAACAGCGCGCGCGGATGGAACAAGCCTGCCAGCGTCTGGACTCCAGCGACGACAAGCTCGAAGCCATCGCGGAAGACTTGGGCTACTGCGATGCCTTCCACTTCTCCAAGCAATTCAAGCGGGCGATCGGCCTCAGCCCCCGCGAGTATCGCCGTCTCCATGGGCGGTGAAGCTGCCGCAAGCTACGCTTACTTGAGCGGCAATAAGACATTGGCGCCACCCTGGCCGACGACCACGCTTTGCGGGGCCTTGCCGTCCCACTGCTCGGCGATGCGGAGCTGGATGACTTCAGGCGAGGCCTTGAGCGCTTCGCCCTCGATCTTAATCGCTTCGGCCGCAGCTTGGGCGCGCACGATCTTAATTTCCGCGTCGACCTTTTCCTTGTCCAACTCGTAGCGCTTCTTGAGGGCTTCCTGCTCGGCAATTTGCTTGAGCTCAATGGCCTTATTCAACTCGTCGGAAAGCTGGATGTCTTCAATCACTAGTTCGCGGATATCAATCAAGCCGCCGAGAGATTCCTTCAACTCTTCCTGACTCTCCAACTTGATCTTTTCGCGGTTCGTCACCATCTCTTCGGCGCGATACTTGGCCGCTACTTTCTTGAGCGACTCCTGGACGCGCGGCTCAATCAACGAGGTGTAGGGGTTGCCTTGATACTCTTGGAAAAGCTCCACGATCTTCCCTTCCGGCAAGCGGTAAAGCACCTTGAAGCGCATGTCGACCGTCTGCAGGTCAGAAGACGAGCTGTTGGCCGAGCCACTCGCGGTGATCTGTTTGATCGGCAGATTGTAGATGCGCTCGACGAACGGAATCTTGAAGTTCAGTCCTTCCGGGCGGTACTGGGGATCCACCTTTCCAAGCGTGACGGCTACGCCTCGGTTTCCTGGTTCCACCACGTGAAAGGCGGAAAAAGCGCCGATGGCGACAATGGCGAGAACCACCACCACCACAATGGCGATAACAGTGTTGCGGACGTTTTGCGGCTTGTAGTCGTAATCGTAATCCATGGGTCGGCTAAGATACCAAAGGCACCGGCACATGCAACCAGTGTGATGCGTTTCTTCAACCCCGCTGATTTAATCACCTAGAGGATGAGGAAGGCAAAACTGAGACGCCTACTCCTCTTCTTCAGGATCAGACTCCGGCTTTCCGCCCAGCAAGTGCAGCTTGATCAATAAGGCCGGCAAGTCTTCGACGGGAACGCCCATCTTCTCCGCCAAGGCGTCCATTTGCTCCATCTCCTCGGGCTGAAATTCGACGATAAAATCGCTCGCCCCATCATCGGAGTCTGGCGCCGGCTCAGTGGAGCGCTGTGGGTTCACATTCATACCAATTTGCGAAACTCGCAAGAACTCTTCCGTGTCTCACCTAAGCTACGTCATGTGCATAAAGCAAGAGCTAAATCACTGTGGCTTAAGGGTCAATCGCTAGCAACCACCTCGGCATCTCCCATCGCACGAGCCATCACTCTCTCCAATTCAGACTTCTCGAAGGGTTTCGCCAACTTGCCAACAAAGCCATAGTC
>CAWUJC010000392.1:0-3685 GCA_963922355.1 uncultured bacterium
GTATTCTCCGGAGAAGGATGAACTGGCCGGTACGTACTTTACCCCCAACGCCGGGCAGACCTATCAGGTGGTGTTCCAGCGGATGAAGGACCAGGGTTCCCTTTCGAACTGAGTTCTAAACGCCGTAGGCGATTCGCCCCACCACGAAGATCAGCACCATCCCGCCAATCAGGAGGTGCGGTCGCCACTCGGAGCGGAAGCGCATTTCGTGCGTCGGGGCAAAAAGGCGCACGATCAAAAACATCGCCACCCACCACGTCAGGTAATTCTGCCAAGGGATCCAATCAATCTCCTCGCCGCTGGCTCCGGCTGTCCAGTACCAGTAGCGCTCCACCTGCACGGCAAAGGGCTCCATTATCCAGTCGTAGATCATCGCGCCGGTGCCAACCAGGGCGGCCTCCGCGGTGATCGATACGTACGGGGCGTGGCGACGGACGAGGAGGAGGAAATTGGAGGCCACGACGTACCAAGCAATGGGGATTGTGAGCGGCAGTACGCCAATCTTGGGGCCAAAGTTTTCCGTGTAGTAATACTGGCCGAAGGGGACGCCGGTGATCGTGCCGAAGGCTTCCAGGGCGCCGCCGAAGACCATCACGCACAGAGCCCAGCGTCGGGCCGGGCCGACGCCCCAATGACGCGAGAGCATCAGGTGGGTGATGAGTGCGGCCAGCACGAGTTGGATGACGCCGCCCCAGGTAAGGCAGCCTGCCATGAAGGCGCGGAACCATTCGGGCAGGTTCGTCCAGCCCATGATCTCTTCCTCCGTCATGCCGAGAGGCAGAATGATGACGCCAGCGCAGAGCCACGCCACGAAGGCGGCGATGAGGACTTTATCGATGCGGGACAACATGGGGAAAAGCAGGGGGCTTAAGCCTGACTTGCGGGCTTAGGCTTTGAGGTGGCCTTAGTCTTGGCCGAGGGCCGTTTGCGAGGTTTGGCAATGTCTTGCTCCACGCTGCGGGCAATCATCTTACCACTGAGGAGAACCATCGGGATGCCTCCGCCGGGATGCGTTGTCCCGCCCACGTAGAAGACCCGCGGATCAACTGACGAGCGCATCGGCGGGCGCATCAGCGCTTCGCCGACCGAGTGCGTCACGGGTCCGTAGAGCGCGCCTTGGAAGGCGAGATCACGGTGTGCAAAGTGGCAGGGCGTGAAGACGGATTCAGTCACGATCCGTTCGTCCAGATTCTCCAAGCCGAAGTGCTCCAGCCGCCCGACCACCATGTTGCGATAGGCTTCCAAGGTATCCGTTGGCCAGGTTTCGTCCGGCCAGCGGGGTGGTGCGTTGATCAGGACAAAATAGTTCTCATGACCTTCTGGCGCGTGGGTCGGGTTGGATCGCGAGGTAATGTTGATGTAAATCGTCGGCTGGGTGGGGAGGAGTTTGCGCTGAAAAATGTCGGTGAACTCGCGCGCGTAATCTTCGGCAAAGAAGATGTTGTGTTGGCCAAGCTTGGTATCCACGCCGCGCACGCCAAAGAAGAAGACTAAACCGCTGAGCGAAGGTTTGGTGCGTTCGAGTTCCCAGCGTTCGTCATCGGAGGTGGCGGCCGAGAGGTAGCTCAGCTTGGCCTGCAGGCAGTCGCCGTTGCAGACGACGTAATCAAATTGTTCGCTCTCGTCTTCTTCAGTCGTGGCCCGGCCTTCTACCACTTCCGCCACCGTGGTGTGGTAGCGGAAGGTGACGCCGAATTCCTTCGCCAAGCGCTCCAGTGCGAGGGGAAGTTGGAACATGCCGCCTTCTACGTACCAAGGGCCGAAGTGTGCTTCCACGTAAGCGATGAGGTTAAAGACCGAAGGCGTCAGGAAAGGGGACGAGCCGTTGTAGGTGGCAAAGCGCATGAAGAGCTGGCGCAAATACGGGTCCTTAAAATACCGGCAGATGGTCTGCGCCATGGAGGACGGCGTCATCAGCTTGGGCAGGTGGCGCAGCTTGGGCAGCATGCTGGGCTTGGCAGCGCGCCAAAACTGGCTGGGCGGATACTCCAGATACGTTTCGGCGGAGACGTCGTAGATGCCTTTGGCGTAGCGGAGAAAGCGCTTCACGTCCTTGCGCTGCCAGAAGGCTTCGTCTTCGTCGATGATGGTACCGTCGCGCCAAAAGTAGCGGCAGGCGGAAGGGAGGCGGTGGAGCGTCAGGTAGTCCTCCATCTTCCGCCCGGCGTCGGTAAACAGCTCTTCCAGGATGTGCGGCATGGTGAGGAGGGAGGGGCCGGTATCCCAACGGAAGCCGTCGTCCTCAAATTCCTTCAACTTCCCGCCCGGCCCTTCGTTACGCTCCCAGACGTGGACCTGGTGGCCCGCCTTGGCCAAACGGATAGCTGCGGCCAAGCCGCCGATGCCAGCGCCGATGATGAGGATTTTCTGGGGAGGAGTGGACATAGCCAGTGTGGACCAACTTGCCCGCAAGTCGGTTGCCGCGCAACCGACAAAAAGGTGGGCTACTCCTTAGACTTGGGGCCGTGCTTGAGGCAGGCTTCCAGCTGCTCCAGCCAATGGGGGGAGAGCCGGGCTTCAGACGTCGTAATAATGAGTGAGACGGAATCCTTGGCGCCGAGGGCGTAAAGGGTGCCGCCATCGGCAGCCAGGCGCAGCCAGTGGGTGTCGAGCTGGAAATCGCGACTACGTTCCAGCAGGCGGTGCGCGGCTTGTGCAATGGGGCCGAGAGTTTCTTCCGGGTGGTCGCCCGATTTCAGGATGAGGGTGCCCTCGGGCGGCAGGAGGAGCACGGCGGACGTCAGACCAGGAACCTGGTTGAGCAGGGGACGCAGGCTTGCCGCCAAGGGGGTCGATGCCACGCGCTGGCTCATTCTTTTTCCCTCAGCAGTTGCTCCATCATGCGGATGGCGTTTTTCGTCAGGCTGCGCTCATGCAGGGCGCGGGCGGAGCCAAGGGCAAGGACGCTGCCGTTGGCGTCGAGTTGTGCCATGGCGCCGCGGTCGCGGTTGGAGAATTCGAGCTTGTTGAGTTCGCCCAGGTTGAGGCCATTGAGGATTTGCTGAACGTCGGGGCGCATCGCGGCCAAGTGGGCGGCGAAGGCGTGGGCGTCTTCATCTTGGAGCCCGAAGGAGCTGCGGACACCGCCTTTGGAATTGGTGATGAGCAGGGCCTGAAGTTCTTTGGTGGCTTGGGGGAGGTTGACCGTGTTGTTCTCGTCCGGAGAATCCTCGGAGGTCTCCTTGCTCTCGCCTGCGACGTCGAGTTTCTGGGAATCGTGGTCAAGTTGGTGAGCGGCATTCATCAGCAGGCTCTGCCAATCTTTCTTAATCGTTCTTTCCACTTCCACCGGCAGGGGCAGTTCGTTGACTTCGCCGCCCTTCCAGGAAAGGATTTTGGTGAAAGCTTCCTCGCCCAGGATGCCTTCGGTTTCGGCGTGAACGATCTGACCGTTGCGGAAATAGAGCAGGCCGATGGTGCCGGACTTGGGGACGAATTCCAAAATTTCCGAGGCGTTGCTCAGGCACTTCATCTGGACCAAGTCCATCGGCTTGATCTGCGTAATGCGGGCTTTGAACAGGCTGGAGTTTTTTTCGGAAGGTGTGGCTTTGGCCAGAGCAGGTTCGACGAGCTCGATCAGGCGATCCACTTCCAGTGGCTTGGGGATGAAGTTCACCGTGCTCATCTCCTTGGTGCGCTTGGAGACATCGGCCGGCTGCGTGGCACTCATCAGGATAACTTCGAG
>CAWUJC010000393.1:0-3685 GCA_963922355.1 uncultured bacterium
CCGGACAAAACTAAGACCTAAGGCCGCGAAGAGAAGTTGCCGTCTCCCCCTTTGCTTCGCTAAGCTAACCTTTTATGTCCGCACCTCCTACCATGACCGATGGCGTTGGCCGTCAGGTGAACTACCTGCGTATTTCGGTCACGGACCGCTGCAACGAGCGCTGCGTGTACTGCCTGCCGCCGGACTTCACCGCCTGGAAGCCGCGGGAGGACATCCTCACCTACGAGGAAATTCTGGAAGTGGCCCGGGTGGCGGCCAAGCTCGGTGTTCGGCATTTCCGCATCACCGGAGGCGAACCCTTGGTCCGACGCGATCTGGTCCCTTTTCTGGCCGACCTTGCCCAGATCGACGGCGTGGAAAGCCTCAGCATTACAACGAACGCGACGCTGCTCGCCCCTCTGGCCGAACCTTTGCGCCAAGCCGGCGTCGGACGACTCAACGTCAGCCTAGACTCACTTGATCCTCAGGCCTACCAGCAGATGACCGGCGGCAAGTTGGCCGATGCCCTCGACGGATTGGACGCTGCCAAAGAAGCGGGCTTCACCAACATCAAGTTGAACACGGTGTTGATCCGCGGTCGCAACGAAGATCAACTCCTGCCCCTCGCCGAGTTCGCGGCTGAGCATGACTTTGCTCTCCGTTTCATTGAACTGATGCCGGTCAGCCTCACCGAGATGCTGGACGAGTCCAACTTCCTGCCCCTCGGCGAGGCGAAGCAACGGCTCGAGCAAGACGACGAATTACTCCCCCTGGCCAGCGGCGCACCAGCGGGCAATGGCCCCGCCGCCTACTACCGCTTACGGAAACGGGGCACGATCATTGGCTTGATCGGCGCAATGACCAACCTCCACTTCTGCGATCAGTGCAACAAAATGCGCCTGACCTGTGAGGGCCAACTCCGCCCCTGCCTGGGCAACCATCTAGAAACCGACCTCAAGCCGGTCCTCCGCCCCTCGGTTGACCCCGCCGCGCTCGAGCAACTCATCCGCCACCACCACCTGCTCAAGCCGTCTGAGCACATCTTCCGCGACAACTACCAGCCCGATCGGGTGATGACCGCCATCGGCGGCTGAGACGCCCCATGCCCGCTGCCACCCTCCTCGCCTTCGCCCAAGCGCGTGACGTCCTTGGTTTCTCCCAACGCGAGATCGAGACCGACCCTGAGCAATCCGCCACCGCCTTGTTGGATCAGCTTCATCCCGGCTGGCGAGAGAAACTTCCGGGCACACGCGTCGCCCTCGACCAAGTCTATGCCGACTGGGATACCCCCCTCGGCGAGGCCAAAGAAATCGCGCTTCTCCCGCCCGTAAGCGGTGGCTAAGCCACAAGCGATCATGGAAGTCGAAGTCGTCATCACCGAAAAAGCCTTGGGCCAACCCACGCCTCGTTTTCGCTCCGACGCTGGCGCCGTGGTGGAATTCCATGGCGTAGTGCGGGACTCGGAGGACCGCGTTCCGATTCGAGCGCTGGTCTACGAAGCCTATGACCCGATGGCGAAGCGCTTGCTCCGCGAACACCTGGAAGCCGTCTTGCAGCAGCATGATTGTCGGGCCGGTACCGTACATCATCGCATCGGTACCGTGCCGGTGGGCGAGGCGTCGCTCTACGTCGCGGTGGCGTCGCCGCATCGCAAAGAAGCCCTGGCCGCCGTGGGTGAGTTTATCGATCGGCTAAAAACAGACGTGCCGATCTGGAAAACTGGAACGGTGCCAAGTAGAGTTTAAGAACCGTCCCCATGTCCGCTCCTCGTTTGCTTCCGATTGAAGATGCGCTCGCGCTTATCCGCGAACACGTCCCCACGTTGCCGGAACAGCGCGTCCCACTGGCTGAAGCCCTGGGCCTAGAACTCCGCGAAGACGTGGTGGCCGACATGGACCAGCCGCCCTTTGACCGGAGCGCGATGGACGGCTACGCGGTGACGGGTGACGGGACGGACTTCGTGATTGTCGGCGAACTCCAGCCCGGCGATACGCCATCCGTTTCTCTGAGCGAAGGCCAGGCGCTTCGCGTTTTCACCGGGGCGCAGATTCCTCAAGGCGCTACCCGCGTGATCATGCAGGAGCTGACGGAAGTCAACGGCACGAAGCTCCACGAAACCGAACGCGCCAGCGCCAACTTCATCCGCCGGAAGGGCGAAGACGCAGCCAAGGGAAAGGTCTTAATTAAGTCGGGGAGCCAAATTGATTCTATTGAAGCTGCCATGATGGCCAGTGTCGGAGTGACTCAGCCGCTTGTCTTACCCCGCCCCAAAGCGGTCCATTTCACCACCGGTAATGAACTCGTACCGCCAGAACAAACGCCAGCCCTTAACCAAATCCGTGACTCCAACTCGACGCTGATTGCGGCTCTCCTGCATGACAGTGGCACGCAACTCCTTCATCAGTCTCGCCTGAGAGATGACCTTGATCTGAGTTTAGCTATGGCTCAACAGGTAGAGGAACAACACGATTACGACCTGCTTCTGGTTTCTGGTGGAGCCAGCGTTGGCAGCTACGATATTGGCAAACCACTCCTCGAACGCCTCGGCTATACCATCCACTTTACCAAGCTTGATCTTCGCCCCGGCAAGCCGCTGGTCTTTGCCACAAGAAAGAAGGGCGCCCGAACTCAAGTCGCCTTTATTCTGCCGGGTAACCCGGTTTCGCATTATGTCTGCTACACACTTTTTGTGTATGCTGCACTCCAACAACTGGAGGATCACCTAACGTGTTGGGATCATAATTGGCCATTTGATTTCTCTGCACATCAACTCAGCGAAGACTTCATCTACAAACCTTCTGATCGCTTAACTCTCTGGCCCGCTCAAGACTTCTTCATCGACAGCCAGCCACATGTTCGCGCTTTACCATGGAAAAGCTCGGGTGACCTCCAAGCCTTGCTTTATCCGATGACTGGCTTTATCAGGATCCGAAGCGACCAAGAAGTGATTCCCAAAGGCACTCTCGTCGATTACGTCTTTCTCGACCTAACCAATTATCGCCGCTTCTTCTAATGCCTGATTTCTCTCACCTCGACGCCGACGGCACTGCACAGATGGTTGACGTTGGCCACAAGCCAGTGGTCAAGCGAACGGCAACGGCGAGCGGTCAGCTCATTTGCCAAGCCAGCACCATCCAGGCGCTAAAGGACCAAGCACTGCCCAAGGGCGACGCGCTAACCGTCGCCCGTATTGCGGGCATCCAAGCCGCTAAGCAGACCCCGGCGCTCGTCCCGCTTTGCCACTCCCTCCCGCTCAGCGTGGTGGAGATCGATTTCCAAGTCGGCGACACAACCGTGACCATAACCGCTACAGTGAAGACCACCGCTCAGACCGGGGTGGAGATGGAAGCACTCACTGCAGTCAGCGTCGCCGCCCTCACGCTTTACGACATGTGCAAAGCGGTCGACAAGACCATGCGGATCGAGGGCGTACACGTCACCGCCAAAGAGAAGGAGGCGGCATGAGCTTAAGCCATGCTCCTCTCATTGTCGGTCGCGTGACCTTGAGCGACCGGGCCTCCGCCGGCGTGTACGAAGACCGGAGCGGACCGGAGATCGACCGCATCCTGCGCGAACGAATTGCCAATCCGCTCCGCTTTGTCCCCGTCCTGCTGGCCGACGAGGAAGCCGCGATTGAAGAAGCGCTACGCTGCCTCTGCGATGATGACCACTGCCACCTCGTCGTCACCACGGGCGGGACCGGTCC
>CAWUJC010000394.1:0-3683 GCA_963922355.1 uncultured bacterium
TAATTCAGGACTTAAGCGGTTCCTAGGTGACAATTTGGTGGCTCTGGTCGCTTTACCTTGCAACTGGGCACGGGGCTAGCTTATAGTGGCGCCGGGATGGAACGATGTGTCACAATGTTATGTGTGCTGGCCTGCATGCTGGGAGCGGCCTTTCCGGCTTACGCGGAAGAGGCCGTCGATGTGGCCTCGAAACCGCGCGTGCCAGTGGATGTGCGTTCGGTGGCCAGCCGGGCGTCGCTTGATTTCGCGGAAGGCAACTTCTCGGCGGCGGTGCGCGGCTACCGGGAGATCATCAAAAAGTATCCGGACAGTCTCTACGGCTGGAGTAACCTCTCGGTCGTCTACTACCAGATGAAGAAGCTGCCCGAGGCCCTCTACTCGGCCAAGAAGGCGACTGAGATCAGCCCGCGCGATGCTTTCTCCTGGAGCCTCCTCGGCATCATTTATTACCAGATGAAAGAGCCGGTCAAAGCGACCAAGGCTCTGGAACGGGCCAAGCAGCTCGATCCGGCCAACCCGAAAACCCGGGACTACCTCAGCATTCTCTACTACGAACGCGGGTTCAAAAAGAAGGCCAAGCAAGAGATGGCGAAAGCGAAGGAGCTGGGTTACCAGCCAAGCTTGGGCCGATCGTCGGATACCTCCAACATGTTTTAGCGTTGGCAGAGGGTGAAATGCCCCCAGCCTTGCAATTCCCCCTCCTTGGGTTATCCGTGAAAGCTGGATGAAACCAACACTTTTTCTGACGCTGTTTACCTTCCTGGCTTTGGGGCTGGGCTCCTCCCTCTCGGCGCAAGAGGCGACTCCGGCTGCTGAGACAACTTCTGCGGCTTCGGTTCCCACGCAGGATCTGGATCAGGCGAAAGAAGCAACCAAGCAGGAGGTCGAGAAGCAGAAGGCCATTCTCAGCATTGAGGAGCTGACCCAGCAGGCCAGCCACAAGGGCGTGATGAAAATCCGCCTGGATAGCCCACGGGCGACGATGCGCACCTTCATGGTGGCGATGAATATCTACCTGGAGTCGGTCCGGAAGGAAGATAGCTCTACGGCAAGCATCGCGATGGCGAATGCGCTCAAAACCCTCAACCTCTCTCAGATTCCCGAGATTAATCGTGCCATCGAAGGCCCGCAGGCAGCCGTTTTTCTCAAGGAGTACATCGACCGGGTGATTCCCATCGATCTGAACAGGGTCCCAACGGATCCGGAGGAAATGGCGGATCCGTACTCCTGGACGCTCAAAGATACCAACGTCACCATCGCTCAGGTCACCAGCAAAGAACAGCCAGAGCTGGACGGTAAGTGGCTCTTCACGCCTGGCACGGTTTCTCGCGCTAAGGCTTGGTACGAGGCGGTGCGCAATCAAGCCTACGTCGTGCCCTTGGGCATTGCCGGGGCCGATTACCAGATGCCCTGGGTCGAGCGTAACTTACCCAAGTGGGCCTTTGACGAATACTTCGAGATCGCCTTGTGGCAGTGGGCCGGCCTGCTGGTCTTTATCTTCCTTGGCCTCGCCAGCCGTATGGTGGTCAAAGGGTTGAGCCGGGTCATCCTGCCCTACACCCACAAGACGGCCACCAATCTCGACACCTTGATCGTCGAGCGTTGCAGCGGTCCGCTGGCCCTGGTGGTCAACGGCTTGGTCTGGATGTTTGCTCTCTTTGTCCTGAGCTTTAGCGGCACCGCGCTGATGGTGTTGACCTACCTCGTCCGCATCGTCGTCAGCATTGGTCTGATCTGGTTCTTCTACCGTCTCGTGGAAGTCGTGGATTACTACGTCAAGCAGTGGTTGGCCAAGAAGGGCGACATCACTGGGATGGACCAGCAACTAGCCCGCCTCTGCGTGCAGACGCTCAAGGTCTTCGTCCTCATCTTTGGTGTGCTGCTGGCGGTGCAGAACCTGGGCGTCAACGTCTTCAGCCTGTTGGCCGGTTTGGGTATCTTTGGCGCCGCGCTGGCTTTTGCCGCGCAAGATACGCTCAAGAATTTCTTCGGCTCTATCCTCATCATGATGGACCGCCCCTTCAAGGTGGGCGACTGGGTCATCGTCAAAGGCAACGAGGGCACGGTCGAGGACATCGGCTTCCGCTCCACCCGCATCCGCACCTTCTATAACTCACTCATCACCGTGCCGAATGGTGAAGTGGCGATCAACGCGGTCGACAACATGGGCATGCGCACTTACCGCCGCTACAAGACCACGCTCGGCGTGACCTACGACACGCCGCCGGAAAAAATCGAAGCCTTCTGCGAGGGCATCAAGAACATTATCAAAGCCAACCCGCACACGCGTAAAGACTACTTCCACGTGGTGGCGAATGACTTCGGCGGCTCGTCCATCAACGTCATGCTCTACATGTTCTTCCACGTCCCGGACTGGTCGCAGGAGTTAGTGCAGCGCCACAACACCATCTGCGAGATCATCAATCTGGCCAAACGTTTGGGCGTGGAATTTGCCTTCCCGACGCAGACGCTTCACATCGAGAGCTTGGTCAAGGAAGGGGTGATGAAGCAGCACCCAGCGTACACTCGCGAGGACCTCGCCACCGGCGCGAAGGAGTTTGGCCCGGGCGGCGCCTTGGCCCACCCCAACGGCTCCGGCCTTTTTGTTCCGCCCTTCGAGGACCCCGACCTCACCGGCCACGTCAAGAAAGCCGGCGGCGATGGCGGGGAGTAACCAGCGTCACACTGGACCCGATAGGAATCGACCAAGCCAGCATCATGTATGTTGGGTCAAGGCTCACGCTGGTTGACAAAAGGGGCGGTTGCGGGCTTACTAAGGTCGTGATGAATCCGTCGCAAGTACCTGTTGGCGTAAGCGTACCGAGTGTCGTAGCTCGGGGCGGACGGATTATTGTGGTCATTAGCTAGGCTCTGGGCGTACGGGTTGCCGATCGCCGCAGAGCCGATGTTTCACCCCCTGGCCAAGCAAGGGCTTGGCTCTCGCCAGATAGGCGATAACCTCCACCCCATTATTTCCGAAAGATATGACCACTGATTTTACTGACCCCGCCACCGGCTTTACACCGGCGGTGACGCTCTATGACACGACCCTGCGCGACGGCTCGCAGGGCGAGGGCATCAACTTTTCCGTTGCCGACAAGGTGCACATCGCCCAGCGGCTCGACGCCTTTGGCGTCCATTACATCGAGGGCGGCTGGCCCGGCAGCAACGACAAGGACATCGAGTTCTTCCAGCGCATCCGCGACGTGGAGCTGAAGACGGCTCGCGTCGCCGCCTTTGGCAGCACGCGGCGCGCGAAGGTGGCGGTAGAGGATGATCCGCAAGTCAGGCTGCTGGTTGAAGCGCAGACGCCGGTCGTCACCCTGGTGGCGAAGAGCTGGCTGCTGCATGTCGAGCACGTCCTGCGCACCACGCCGGAAGAAAACCTGGCGATGATCAAAGACACCGTGGCTTATCTCAAGTCCCTCGGGCGCGAAGTCATCCTCGACGCCGAGCACTGCTTTGACGGCTACAAGGATGAGCCCGCCTACAATTTAGAATGCCTCAAGGCCGCGGAAGAAGGCGGTGCTGACTACGTCGTGCCCTGCGATACCAACGGCGGCACCATGCCGGATGAAGTGGCCGACATCGCCGCCAAGGTGAAGGCCGCACTGAACTGCAAGGTCGGCATCCACACTCATGATGACAGTGGCGTGGGCGTGGCCAATGCGCTGGCTGCGGTT
>CAWUJC010000395.1:0-3681 GCA_963922355.1 uncultured bacterium
TTCCTGATTTTAGACTTCGTCAGTGATCAGCCGGAAAACCTGAATCTTTACGGACTGGATACGCCGCAGGGGCAGATCATTGTGGGCTACCAGGATGGCGAGGAAGTGACGCTCTTGCTCGGCGACGAAGCGGAGTTGAGCGAGGCCCAAAAGCAGATGGGCATCACGGAACCGGTTTACTACGCCAAGCTGTTGGGCAGCTCCACCGTCTTCCTCCTTGCTCAAGACGTGGCGAAGGACCAACTGGCCAGCTTGCAGGCTCTACGCGACCGTCAGGTGCTGCGCTTCCGGGCCGAGAACCTGGTTGGGCTGATGATCAAGAAGGGGGATCGCTCGGTGAAGCTGGACAAGGAAGGCACCGATTGGGACGTAACCGAATTTCGGCGGGGGAAAGAAGTGGCGAGTTACCCGGGCGATGCCTTTGAAATCTACGATCTGGTTTCCGCGCTGCATAACGTGGACGCCTTTGAGTTTGTGAAGGACACGGCCACGGATTTAGCCCCCCTTGGCTTGGACAAACCCCAGGCGACCGTAGTGCTGGAAAGCAAGCCGGAGGACGGCCTGGCTCAGACGATCACGCTTTTGCTCGGTCGGGAGGAGGGCGACAACATCTACGCCATGGTGAAGGGGCAGCCCCACGTTTTCGCCATTCGGAAGGCGATCTTGCAGTACTTGCCAGCCAGCGCGCTTGAACTACGGAACAAGGAGTTGTGGGGGCTGCCGGCGGCTTCGTTGCAGGAAGTGACAGTGACGCGGAAGGGCGAGCCTGAGTTGATCTTGAAGCGCGGAGCGGATGGTCTCTTCGACTCGAACCAGGAAGGTAAGGCGGTGGATGCCGTGGCGGCAGAATCGCTGTTCAGCCTCTTGGCTCAATTGCGGGTTTCCAGTTGGCTCGAAAAACCGCGACCGGAGGATCGCTTAAATCAGCCGGATGTCACGTATGGGCTGACGTTTCAGGACGGGAAGACCATCCGGATTCGGATTGGTGCCGAGCAGCCGAATGGAGGCTTTGCGGCCGAGGCTCTCTTGCCCGACAAGAAGAAAGACTACTTTATTCTCTCCGCGGAAGACCTCCGCCTGCTAGGACGCGACGTCTTTTTCAGCGACGTGACTCCTTCGGAAGCTGAGTAAGCGCCGAAAAAAAGCTTTGGCCAACGGCCAGACCCGATAGATTCCCCTGTATGGCGAATGGGCCCCAGGAAACTCCCCCCCCCTCCGACGAGACACCGTCGGAAAAGCCCGGGGTCGTGTCTCCTCCCAGTAAGCTGAAGCTTCGTCCAGGACGGATGTTGTATCTGCTTTGGCGGATCGGCGTGCGCTTCATGATTGTGCTTACGGTGCTCGTGTTGATTGGGCTGCTCTACCTCATGCGCTGGCTGCAGGAGGATCCGGACTACTTTGTTCAAAGAGGTATCGCCCTGATTGAGGCGCGCTTTACGGTGGAAGAGGCCCTCTGGGCGGAAAACGGCTGGCTGCACCTGCGCAACGTACGTTTTGGGCCGAAGGACGATCTTTGGCTCATCGTTGGGCGGGTGGACCTGAACATCGACTGGACGGACCTCATTCTGGAGGGTCGGATTGAACAGCTCGATCTGCGTTATCCTCAGCTCTGGATGGCCCGCTACGAGCGGGCGCTCGAGGCCGCCGGTGACGACTTGCCCAACCTCTCGTTTGGGCAGACCCGCATCTTTGCCGGGACGGTCATGTTGGATGAAATTGCGCCGGACGTGCAGCCCATTCCGGTGCAGTTGGGGCAGCAAAAGCCAGTGGTGATCAACGACTTTCGCTTGACCAACTGGAAGGAGTCACCGGCGTTGAATAATCGCCAAACGGCGGTGGTGAACAATTTGCTCATCACGTCGCCTTACGACGCGCTTTCGCCCGTGATGTCGTTCGAGAGCATTTCCGTCACCTTCACCTGGGGCGGTTTGTTGGATCGCAAGATCGAACGCCTGTACGCCGAGCGCCCCATCATCTACCTGGGGCCGGATTTGTTTTGGTTCAGCAATGAACTACAGAAAAGCGCCGAGAATTCAGTGGCGATGGACAGTTGGCAGATCAAGGACTTCGTGGCCCACGAGGGGCGCTTGGGCGTGAACGTCTTTGGTGCGGGGGGGATTGTTTTCCCGCCGCCGTTTTTCTGCGAGGCGAAGAACTTGGACCTGGGGGACACGGAACGCTCCCGGATTAACACGCTCTTTAAATTCAAGAAAGACAGCTACCACTATCCAGAGTACGGGCTGGAGGTCGAGGGGCTGCGGGGCCGGATTGAGTTCGCCCTGCCGCTTGATGCCAAGCGGGCAGACAACGTGGTGCCCACCTTGTTCGCGGATTCGATCAGTTGGCAGGGCGTCGCGGTAACGGAGCCTTGGACGTCCATCACCTTCGACCAACAAGGCATCTATGGTCGCTTGGGAGGTAAGTTCTACGAGGGCGATGTCTCGAGTAACTTCCAGATCCTCTTTGACGGCGGCTTCCCCTGGGGCGGCGACTTCTTTGTCCTGAAAACCAACATGGAGCCCATCATTCAGGACCTGATCAGCCGCTACCTCCAGCTCCGAGGCTACGCCAACGGAAAGTTCCACGTCAAGGGCTCTTCGACGACCTTGGAAGAGGCTAACGCGGAGTTCGAGTTGCTGGAACGTGGGGTCTTCAACGTGAAGTTCATCGCCGATCTGCAAGACCGCATCCCGAAAGACTGGCTGCCTCTTTACAAGCAACTGGCAGAAATCCTCATTAAGTCCTTCAAGACCTACGACTTCACCGGCGGGAACGTCACCGCGTCTTACGTGCCGGGCGTGAGTAAAGGGCTTCTCAAGCTAAACGGCTTGCAGGGCAAGCGCTCCATCCGCGTGGTGGTAACGGAAGAAGACGTGGTGGCGGCCCAAAAAGAGGCCGCCGCAGAGAGGGAAGAGAACGAGTTGAAAAAAGAGGAGATTGCCAAGGAAGCAAAACCTGAATAAAACACTAACCTTATTCGATGCCTGACCACCACCACCAGACTGCGCTTGAGCGCCCCGCTTCCCCGTTCCGGGCGAGTTTAGGGGGCATGGCCGTCGCGCTCTGCGGGTTGGCCAGCTTCGGCTGTGCGCCAACCGTCAACATCGCCACCCCAAAACCAGTGGTGATCGACGTGAACATTAAGGCCGACGTCACGACCCGCAGCGCGGGGCCCGAAAAAAAAAACTCCCAGCCAGATAACAGCAGCCTTGGATCGGAGGCAGAGGATGGGGGAAGTGCAGAATCTGAAGAACGACCGAGTAGTGGGTGAGAACCGGTTAGGTTTCCTCACCATTGTGCGCCTGCCGGAGGACCCCGGCTACGCGGCTTACGCGCAAAAAATTGTCCGGGCCGAGAACCGCGACCGCGAAGTCCTCTATTTGGAGATCGCCAAGCGAGAGAAGGAACCGTTGCAAGTCGTTGAAGAGAAGTACTCTCTGTTGTGGCGGGAGCACGCTTTCCCCGGGGAATGGGTCCAGCGGAACCGCGGGGATTGGCTTGAAAAATAACGATGCCTTTTTCCCACTCTACGTGGTAGATTTTGCAGAACGTGATGACAGCTTGGCACTTAGTTGAAATAAACCTGGCAATCCGGGCCTCTTGCCTAGCGAGCTAAGCCATAATCGAAAAGTTTTCCGCCCGTGACGAAGGAACCTAAGCAGCGTCCTGTTCCCAGCCATT
>CAWUJC010000396.1:0-3675 GCA_963922355.1 uncultured bacterium
CAAATCCAGCCGGATGATTTGGACGAGACCGGCCAGCTCCTGACCGACATTTCCAACATGGTCGACGGCCTGAACTCGTTGGTCGGCCAAGTAAAGAAATCCAGCATTCAGCTCATTTCCACCGCCACACGGATCAACGCCGCCAGCAAGCAGCAAGAAAGCGCGGTGAACGACTTCAGCGCCTCCACCAACGAAGTCACCGCCGCCGTCCGCGAGATTTCCGCCACCTCGCATGAACTCTCCAACACGATGGACGACGTCACCCAGGTTTCCGGCGAGACCGCCCAAGCCGCAGCGGAAGGACGCGGCAACATCGAGAGCATGGAGCAGACCATGCGCCGCCTGGCTGATGCCACTTACGCCATCTCAGGCCAGCTTAACGAGATTCAAACCAAGTCGAACAACATCGGCAGCGTCATCACCACGATCACGAAGGTGGCGGATCAAACCAATCTACTCAGCTTGAACGCCGCGATGGAGGCGGAGAAAGCCGGTAAATACGGGTTGGGCTTTGCCGTCGTGGCCAAGGAAATCCGCCGCCTGGCGGACCAAACCGCCCAAGCCACCATGGACATCGAGCACATGGTGGGTGAGATGCAAGACTCGGTCGCCACCGGCGTCAAAGAGATGAAAAGCTTCACCGACGAAGTGACGACGGGTGCCTCCGACATCCAGCGCATCAGCGATCAGTTCTCCCGCATCATCGAGCAAGTCCAGACCCTTACCCCACGGTTTGAATCTGTGGCCGAAGGCATGCAGTCTCAGAGCCAAGGCGCCGGCCAGATCACGACGGCCATGAGCCAGCTCAGCGAATCGGCCCGCCAGTCCCTCACCTCCCTGCAGGACTTCAATGCCGCAGCTGAACAGCTTCATCACGCGGTTCAGAGCCTCAAGGAAGAGATCTCCCACTTCAAAGTCGAGTAAGCGATGCTGGTGCTGGTTTTCAAACTTGGCGACGACCGCTATGCCCTCCCCACCAAGGACCTCGTCTTGCTGGTCCCGGCGGTGGAGATGCGCGAGATTCCCCGGACGCCGGATTTCATCCTCGGGATGTTTGAATTCAAAGGCTTGGCCGTCCCAGTAGTGGACCTTCAACTCCTGACCAAACAGACGCCCTGCACGCCGCGCCTGAGCACCCGCGTCATGCTCACCAACTACCACTCGGCCAAAACGGGCAAGACTCATGTGCTCGGGCTGATGGCAGAAGACGTCACCCAGGTGCAAGAAATCAAGGATAAGGATGTGAAAGGCAACGACATCTCCGTGGGCGAAGCTCCGTACTTGGGCGATGTGGCGACGGACGACGGTGGAATGATCCAACTCCTCGACGTCCAGAAAATCCTGCCGAACGCCCTGCAAGATACCTTATTTGTGCGATAAACCGGGACTGGCGTCCCTCCCTATTCTGGAGTTAACTAGAAGCGATCTCAAAATTCATGGCGGAGTTGCAAGATACCCCGGCGCTCTCTTGTTGCGAAGAGGTCGCCCGGCTGCTGGAGCAGCGGATTGGCCTGGACAGCGAAACCCTCGGTGTCCGGACCCTGCAGAGCGCTGTCTCCGATCATCTCCGTGAGTTGGGCATCCCCTGGGCGCAAGGCATGCAGTACGCCGCCCAGTTACAGCAAGACCCCAAGCTCCTCCAACAGCTAGTCGAAAGAATTGTCGTCAACGAAACCTGGTTCCGCCGCGACAGCAAACCGTTCGACTACCTGACCGACTACGCCCGCCGCAACTGGCTGCGTTCCCACAGTGCCAAACGCTGGCGCCTGCTCAGCATCCCCTGCGCGACTGGGGAAGAACCCTACTCCATGGCCATCAGCCTGCTCGAAGCTGGGTTGACGCCGGACCTTTTTCGGATCGATGCGGTCGACATCAGCGTCGATGCTCTCCGCCGCGCCGAAGAAGCCAACTACACCTCCAATTCCTTCCGCCATAGCGATCCCCTTTGGCGCGACACCTACTTTCGGCAAACCGGCGACGATCTGTGGCGACTCGGCGATGGCGTGCGCCGCTGCGTTAAATTCCGCCAGGCTAATCTCCTCGATTTCTGGCAAACCAAGGAAAGCGGATCGTACAACGTCATCTTTAGCCGCAACCTGCTCATCTACCTGAGCCACGAAGCCAAGCTGCAGGCCATCGAGTGCTTCCGTCATCTCCTCCAACCGGGCGGCCTGCTCTTCGTCGGCCACGCCGAAATGCTGCCGATGCTGCGCGAACACTTTCAGCCAGTGTGCGAAGCCTCCACCTTTGCTTACGTGATGGAGCCGCCACCCACCCGGCCAGCTGTTAAAGTCCGCGAACTGCAAGACAAGCCGCAGCCCCGCTCGCGAGTGGAAACGGAAAAGATCAACCGACGCCTGCGCCACATTGCAGGCAAGCCGCCGCGCGCCATCGTTAAGCACGATGCAGCTGACCGCAAACCTACCGCCATTAAAGCCATGCCTCGGGTCAAGCAGCCCGACGAAGTGGCCGCTCCCCAACCGGCAACCGAAGAGGTGCCCGCTGCCCCCACCGTGGCAGACCTGTACCGGCAGGCCCAAGGCTTGGCGGACAACGGTGAGTACTCCCAGGCCCTCTACCTCGCGATCGATTGCCTCCACCAGGACGCCACTCATGTGCCAGCTCGCCACCTCTGCGCTGTGCTTCAGCAAGTGCTGGGCGATTTAGCCGGGGCGGAAACGGAATTCCGTCGCGTCCTCTACCTGGACCCGCTGCACGAAGCTTCCATGACCCAACTGGCCCTGCTCCTTCGTCAAACCGGTCGCGACCAGGAAGCTGCCCAGCTGCAGCGTCGCCTGGAACGCCGCACCCGTAGTGGCCGCATCATGCCTCCGCCCTCCTCCTCATGAGTTCTGATCCCACGTCACCACCCGAATCTCCCGAACAGGAAAGCCTGCTGCACCGCACGGCTCCGGAAGGCTATCTGGACGAGTGGCAGCAGGCGCTGGCCGAAATGAAGGATGAGGAGGTCGAGGAAACCCTCTCTGTCCTGATCTTCCGCCTTTTTGACGAATGGCTGGCCCTGCCGACGAGTGTCTTCGCCGAGGTGATTGACCGTCGGCCCATCCACCACATCCCTCACCGGAGTAACAAGATCCTACTCGGTCTTGCCAACGTCCGCGGCACGCTCAATCTCTGCTTTTCCTTGGCCGAGATGCTCGACATCCACGAAGGCAACCAGTCTCGCCATTCGTTGAGCCGACGCTCCTACGAGCGCTTTGTCGTCCTCAAGCAAGAGAAGGAGAACTGGGTCTTCCCCGCCGAAGAAGTCTACGGCATGCATGCCATCCCGGTGGATGATTTGGAGGAAGCACCGGTCACTGTCGCCATCTCCCGGCAGCCCTTTACCAAATCCATCTTTCGCTTCCAGGGGCTCACGATTGGCCTGCTGGACGAAGAACTCATCTTCTACAAGCTAACCAAGGACGTGCTGTGAGCGACTTTGGTGACTTGAGCATGATGGAGCTCTTCCGCGTTGAAGTGGAGACCCAGACCGAGACGCTTAACCAGGGCCTACTGGACCTGGAAAGCGGAGCCAGCGGCTCGACGGTGGAACCGCTGATGCGAGCGGCCCACTCGATCAAAGGCGCTGCCCGAATCGTCGGACTGGACCTCGCCGTGCACTTGGCCCACGCGATGGAAGACGTCTTAGAAACTGCCAAGAAAGGTGAATTT
>CAWUJC010000397.1:0-3666 GCA_963922355.1 uncultured bacterium
GTGGCGATATAGAGCCCGGCCACCGCCCCATTGGCCAGCCCCGCGAGCGCAAGTTGCAGCGAAACAATGACCATGCCACCATGGTCGCAGACCATGTCCACCAGCGTTCCGCCGGGACCGTCTTGGCCAAGGCGACGAGCCAAGGCACCGTCCAAGCCATCCAGCGTGATGTGCAGCGCCAAAAAGACCAATGCTGCCGTGATGAAGGCTGGCGTCGAAGGCGCCAGTGCCAACAACAGGCCGAAGGGCACCAAGCAGAGCACCCCTAAGGCACTGACCGTATTGGGCGAAATCCCCAGCTTGATCAACACCGCCACCATGCCGCCAAACCAGCGATCACGCCAACGCTTGAAGGAAGCTTGGAGCGGTTGCTCGTGCTCGGTGAAGTAGTTGAAGTCGGCCATGGAGGGGGACTTGGGCTAGCTCATCTAAGGGAGCGTGCAGCAACTTGCCAAGCTTGGTCGTGAAGCGACCTAATGCAGGGTTTGGCGATAGCGCCCGGGAGCCAGGCCCTTCTTTTCCTTAAATTGCTTAGCAAAGAAAAAGACATCGCGGTAGCCCAGGCGATCAGCAATGGCTTCCAGCGTTAAATCGGTACCGCGCAAGAGTTGGCCCGCCCGCTCTAAGCGCTGCTCAATCACAAAAGCTGTCGGCGACATCCCAGCCACAGCGGCAAAGCGACGGTGCAATTGGCTGCGAGAGAGCCCCACCCGCTGCCCCATCGCTTCCACCGTCCAGTCCGCTTCCGGGGCGAAGCGGATTGCCTCCATCAACTCCAGCACAGGCCAATCTTCCCGCTGGGCGGGTCGCTGCTGGTTGGCCTCCTCTTCCTCAATGGCGGTAAGCAGCAAAGCCACATGGTGCTGCCACACCTCCAAGCCGGTTGCGTCGTTGCGGTGACCATAGCGAGCGGTGTGGCGAGCTAATTCTTGGATCCAAGCCAATTGTTGAAACTGGTGAACATGAACGTCGTTGGGCGGGGGACAGCTACGCTTCGGCAGGGGCTGGCCTTGCCTCAGTGGCCAGAAGTGAAAGTACACCACCTCCAAAGGGTTCTCCGGATCCTGCTGCGCATCGGGCACACTTCCCGGCGGCAAGACCAGCAACTTACCCGGCTCCAGCATCAACTTTCTACCCGGCCAAACAACCTCCCCCTCGCCCGAAACCACGAGCCAAAAGTCAAAGTCCGGCAACGGCGGCGGACACCAGCGCCACTCCGGAGGACACTTGACGCAAGCACAGAGACTCCGCTTCTCAACGCCATCAAAGCGGCACCAATCTTCCAGCTTCATGAGACGATACTACAAAATTTTGCGCCCATCTTCCATGGTGAATTTTTGCGATCTAAGCGACACTTGTTCTCATGATCGCAACCCCCTCTATGCTATCGAACTACCCCACCGCTCCGGCCACGCTCAGTGATGAGCAGGTCGCCCAGTTCCGCCGCGACGGCTACCTCGCTTTCGAAAATCTTCTTTCTCCGGAAGAAGTCATCGAGGCCACCGACGCGCTGCGAGACATCGTCCACGGATTGGCCAGTGACCCGGCCAACTACCGCGTGCACGAAAAAGACCACGTCAACCGCGCCGGCTCCGGCGGTTGGTACCAGCGCAAAGATGAACGCGGGTTCGCCCAACTCGAACCGGACTTCAATCCCGAGGGCAAGAGCCTGGAGGAAATTGATCTCGGCGTCCGCAAGTTGATGTACTTCCGCGACATGCACCCCTTCTTCGTTCAGTTGCTCAAAGGCCCGTCCAAATTGACCGGCATCTTTGAATCGCTGATTGGCCAGGACCCGATTCTCTTCCAGGACATGTCTTTGGTGAAGCCGCCCTTCATCGGGTCGGAGAAGCCTTGGCACCAGGACAACGCCTACTTTGCCGTGTCGCCTTTGGAAGCCGTCGTTGGTGTCTGGATTGCCCTCGACGAAGCCAAGGTGGAAAACGGCTGCATGCACGTCATCCCAGGGGGACAAAATCTCGGCGCCCTGCGCCACCACCACACCACGGACTGCGAGATCATGCCCGGCCGCCTGGAAGTGGAAAAAGCCGTCCCGGTGGAACTCGCCCCCGGTGGCGCCCTCTTCTTCTATGGTCTGCTGCCGCACGAGACGCCGCCGAACCGCTCGCCCGAACGTCGCCGTGCGCTCCAGTTCCATTACCGCTCCGCCAGCTCGGAGATCGTAGATAAGGAGACCTATGACCAAGTCTTCGCCGAACACGACGGCACGCCGGCCTCTTGCGCGGCCGCGAAGTAGGCAAGCCTATCAATCTGCTTGGCCGTCGGTGGTCCAACACCATCGACGCACTGCGCTTTTGCCGAATTGTCGCTTGCCAGATCGCTTCCCGCGAGCGGCAATAGAAGGCGAACCCTTTGGCAAAAGAGGTACACATGGAAGCCAAGCTCGTTGATTCGCAGGACGCCAAAAAAGCCACGGCGGAGGAGCTTTTCCGCCAACTCCAGTCTCAGCCGGAGGGCCTGGCTAGCAACGCGGCCCAAGAGCGCCTCGATGTCTACGGCCCGAATGCGCTGGAAGAAAAGGAAGCCAGCGCCTGGGTCAAATTTCTCCTCTACTTCTGGGGCCCCATCCCCTGGATGATCGAAGTCGCGGCCATCCTCTCCCTCATTTTGGGCGACTGGCCAGATTTCTTCATCATCCTCTTCCTCCTCGTCTTTAATGCCGTACTGGGCTTTTGGGAAGAGAGCCGCGCGGCGAATGCTCTCGCCGCCCTCAAAGGCCACCTAGCCCTGAAGGCCCGAGCCAAGCGTGACGGCAAGTGGGTCGACGTGCCCGCCGCCGAATTGGTCCCCGGTGATGTCATCCGCATCCGGCTGGGCGAAATCGTCCCGGCCGACCTCAAGTTGCTGGAAGGTGATTTCGTCTCCATCGACCAAGCCGCCCTCACCGGCGAGAGCCTGCCCGTCACCATGCACGGCGGCGACATCGCCTACTCCGGCTCGGTGGTCAAACAAGGGGAAATGACCGGCCTGGTCACCGGCACCGGGAACAACACCTTCTTTGGCCGGACGGCGGCACTGGTCGAAAGTGCGGGGGCGGTCAGCCACTTCCAACAGGCGGTGTTGCGAATCGGCAATTTCCTCATCGTTTTTGCCGGAGTGCTCAGCGTCTTGCTTGTGATTGTCGAGTTGAGCCGCAACGAGCCCTTCCTCGATCTCCTTCAATTCGTCCTCATCCTGGTCATTGCCGCCATTCCCGTCGCCATGCCGGCGGTGCTTTCGGTCACGATGGCGCTGGGGGCGTTCCAGCTTTCGAAGCGCAAAGCCATCGTCTCGCGCCTTCAGTCGATCGAAGAAATGGCCGGCATCGACATCCTTTGTAGCGATAAAACCGGTACCCTGACGCAGAACAAAATCTCACTGGGCGAGCCCTCCGTGGTCTTCATGGCCAAGGACGAGGATGACCTCCTCCTGGCCGCCGCCCTCTCCAGCCAATCCGGCAACGATGACGTGATTGATAAAGCCGTGCTGGCCGGGATTGGGCACCTGGAGGAATACGGCCAGTATCATCAAACCAAATTCATCCCCTTTGACCCGGTAAAGAAGCGGACGGAGGCGATCCTGAAAGCGCCGGATGGGAGCGACTTTCGCGTCTCCAAAGGAGCCCCACAGGTCATGCTCGATCTCTGTGCGGTGGATGCCGAGACG
>CAWUJC010000398.1:0-3648 GCA_963922355.1 uncultured bacterium
TGCGGACGATACCAACGTAATCCCACATCAACTGCTGGACCTCCTGCCAATTGTGTTTGATGACGACGAGCTCGTCGGGATCAACCGCCGCGCCGACTTCCCAATCCGGCAACGGTGGCTGTTGCTGCGCATGCGTGTCTTCCAACACGACAACCGCAGCCTGGTGCGCACAGACCAGCGCCTCCAGCAAAGAATTACTGGCCAGGCGATTGGCCCCGTGCAGACCGGTACAAGCTACTTCGCCCACCGCCAGCAAGCCAGAGAGTGAGGTCCGCCCGGCGGTATCCGTCCGCACCCCGCCGCATTGGTAATGCGCCGCTGGCACAACCGGGATCGGCTCGTCCTCGATCTTCAGGCCCAGCCCTTCGCAGGTGGTGTAAATGTTCGGGAAACGCTCGCGAAGGAATTCCGCCGAATGATGCGTCATGTCCAAATACACGCACGCGGCACCGGAGCGCTTCATCTCGGCATCGATGGCGCGAGCCACGATATCACGCGGTGCCAGGCTGGCCCGCGAGTCATACTCTTCCATGAAAGCGCGGCCCTTGCGGTCGATTAGCTGACCGCCCTCGCCCCGCAAGGCTTCCGAAATGAGGAAAGACTTCACCCCATGGTGATGGAGGCTGGTCGGATGAAATTGAATGAACTCCATGTTGGCGATCTCACAGCCCGCCCGATACGCCATGGAGACGCCATCACCAGTCGCAATCTCCGGGTTCGTGGTGTGCAGGTAGACTTGCCCACAGCCGCCGGTGGCGAGCAGCACGTGGGAGGCAGCGAAGGTCTCCACCTTGCCATTCACATTGTCGTAGACGTAAGCGCCCAGGCAGCGATTCTTTGTCCCGAGCCCCAGTTTCTCTTTGGTGATCAGATTGACGGCCAAGTGGTTCTCGAAAACCTCAATATTCGGATGCTCGGCAATCGCGCTCAGCAGCGCGCGTTCGATCTCCCGACCGGTGACATCCCTCGCGTGGAGGATGCGCCGCTTGGAGTGCCCACCTTCCTTGCCCAGATCGTATTCTTTGCGCTGACCGTTCTCGCGCTCGGCAAAGGCCATACCTAATTGGATGAGTTCTTCGATCCGCTCCGGCCCGCCTTGGACAATCTCGCGAACCACGTCCTCGTGGCACAACCCGGCGCCTGCCTCCATCGTATCGCGAACATGCAGCTCGAAGGTGTCCTCTTCGCTCGTCACGCAGGCGATGCCGCCCTGCGCGTAATTGGTGTTGCTCTCGGCCTTGTTCTTTTTGGTCACAATCGCGACCGTGCGGGACTCCGCCGCCTTCAGAGCAAAGGTGAGCCCAGCGATGCCGCTGCCAATGACGAGAACATCCGTCCGTTGCATCTGTTACTAATACGATGTTCGCCCCATCAAGGACAAGGCCCGAAGGAAAAACTCTTTAGCGCTGATTTCGAATCCAGGTCGTTCGTTAAGCAAGCTAAGCACTCGGTGCCACCGACTTGCTTTTCACCACCGGAATTGCTTCGCAGACCTCCCGCCAGCCAGCGAACTTCCACGTGTTGGGGAAGCCCGCGCATTGACGGGGCTTCACGGCCTGAATTGAGCAGTCCTTCCCCTCCAGGAAGATGCACTCGTGATTGGGTTTGGAGATCAGCCCCAGCCCGCGGCGGCTCGGGAGCAATTCGGTGTAGCGTTCGATGAAGTCGCGCACCTCCAGCTTCAGGTGAGCGGCGATCGCTTCGATTTCCGCCTCCGTCACTGCCACGAAGCCCGGCCAGCGGCAACAATTCGTGCAGCGCTGGCATTGCCAGAAGACATCCGGGTCCGCCGCTTGGCGGCTCCCTTGGTCGGCGGCAGCGGGCTTTTCCACAGAAAGAATCTACAGGTAACCACCGCCGGCCAACAGCTTAGTCAACGCGGTTTGTTTTTCCAGCAAGGCACCGTAATCAAAGCCACCTTCCGCAGGTTCAGCGCGCTCTTCTTCATTCACCGTCACCAGCTTCGCGGCGAGATCGGCCGACGTGCCTCCCGTGGCCGCAGCGAGCGATTGAATCGCACCGCCCAGAGCTGCACCTTCCGCACTCGTCGGCGGGACCACCGGAACGCCAAAGACATCGGCACAAAGCTGCCGCCAGACGGCGCTCTTGCTGCCACCACCGATCACGCGGATTTCCGTCGCCTTCACGCCCAGTTGTTCCAAGCGGCGCAAGCCGTAGGCCATGCCGAGGGTGACACCTTCCATTGCCGCCCGGCTCAGATGGCCCGGCGTGACGTTCTTCGTCGTCATGCCGTGCAACACGCCCGTGCCATTCGGGAGATTGGGGGTGCGCTCGCCTTGAAGGTAGGGGAGGAACAGCAGGCCATCGGCTCCAGGAGGCACGCTGGCCACCTCGGCGTTGAATTTTTCCAGATCGAGGCCAAAGGCTCCCCGAAAGGTCTCCGTCGCGACCGTCACGTTCATCGTACAGAGCAGCGGCAGCCAGCCGTCCGTGCTGTCGCAGAAGGCGGCGATTTCACCTTCCGGATCCACCACCGGCTCGTCCGCGTAGGCGAAGATGGTGCCGCTCGTGCCCAAGCTGGCGGTGATGCAGCCGGGCTTGGTGTTACCGGTGCCAATGGCGCCCATCATGTTATCGCCGCCACCGGCGCTGATGACGACATCGCCCAAGCCCCAAGCGCTGGCCAAGTCGCCCTTGAGTTTGCCCGCCGACTCGAGTGAACTCTGGAGCGGCGGGAGCTTAGCTTCCAATTCCGGATCCATGAACTGGCACATCGCCGACGCCCACTGGCGCTGACGTACATCCAGCAAGGCCGTGCCGGAGGCATCGCCGTACTCCATCGACATCTGGCCGGTCAGCCAGTAGTTGACGTAATCGTGCGGTAGAAGCACGTGGGCCAGCTTCGCATAGTTGTCCGGCTCGTTTTGCTTGAGCCAAAGAATCTTCGGGGCGGTGAAACCGGGGAGAATGTCGTTCCCGGTCAGCGCGATGACCGCGTCCTTCCCGCCAAAGTGAGCACGGACCTGGTCGCACTGCTCCGCCGTGGAGGTGTCGCACCAGAGCTTCGCGGCGCGAATGACCTGGCCCTCGGCATCAAGCGGAACAAAACCATGCTGCTGGCCGCTCACGCCGATGCCAACCACTTCGCTTTTGCGCTCGCCCAACTCGGCCAGCACTTGCCCGATTGTCGCTTCGCACGCCTCAATCCAGGTCGTGGGATCCTGCTCCAAATGCCCCGGAGGCAGACCTTCAATCAAGCCATAAGTCTGGCTGGCGCCGGCCAGGATTTCACCAGTTTCACCATCCAATGCGATGGTGCGTGTGCTTTGCGTGCCGCAATCAATGCCAAGGGTAATCATGGGAAAGGTTATCTTTCCATGCTCCTGCCGGGGATCAACCCGGAAAAATCGTGCTTGGGCGCGATCTTGTTGATGCAACTCGCCGGGATTGCGTCTAAGGTTTTGAGAACGTTTCGTCATGGCTACCACCTCGAACACCCAGCAGGACGATCTGCGCCGGGCCTGGCACGGCAAAGCGCGCGCCCTGCAGCGCCGCGTCAACCTCCACCATTGGTTAGGACGGCTCCTGCCGGTGGCCTCCGGTGTCAGCCTTGTCTTTGCCTGCCTCCTGCTTTGGGTCCGCGGGCAAGAGCAAGCCACGGAGCCTTGGTGGGCGGCCTTCGCGGTA